>NZ_JBEOYD010000014.1:0-244042 GCF_040296885.1 Streptomyces sp. NPDC001980
TGTAGAAAGATCATGTTGACGGGGTGAATTCTTCCGATGAGCGACGCCAGCACGTCCCAGCCGCTGTCCGCCGACCTTCAGGAAACGGACGGCCAGGCCGGGGGTACCCCCAGCGCCCCTTCGGGGGCGCTTCCGCAAGCGGTCAGGATTGGAGAAGCTGCGGTGGGCGCCCCTGTCCTAGCGTGGGATCACCGGCCGAAAAGCGCCGGTTCCCTTACCGCGAGGAGTGAGAACGCCATGACCACAGGCGTGCAGACGATCATCTACCCCGTCAAGGACGCGGCGCGGGCCAAGGCCCTGTTCGGCGCGCTGCTGGGCGTCGAGCCGTATGCCGACGAGCCGTACTACATCGGGTTCAAGGCCGCCGGGCAGGACGTCGGCCTCGACCCGAACGGGCATGCCCAGGGCCTGACCGGGCCGACGCCGTTCTGGCACGTCACCGATCTGCGGGAGCGGCTCGCGGCGCTGCTGGCGGCGGGCGCCGAGCTGGTCCAGGACGCACGGGACGTCGGCAACGGGCGGCTGGTCGCCTCGGTGAAGGACGCCGACGGCAACATGGTCGGGCTGCTCCAGGACCCGGTGGCCTGAGGCCCGTACTCCTCGAACTCCCCGGACGGCTGCTTGCACCCGCACTAGTTGCGCACTCAACAATTGGCTTGATCGGTGTTACGGTGCGGGTATGGCAGTGAAGACGGCGGAGGCCCGGCTCGAGGAACAGTGGCGGGACATCCTGTCGGTGCACGCGCGCACCATGTGCGAGATCGACCGGGTGCTGCATCCGCACGGGCTGGGCGCGAGCGACTTCGAGGTCCTCGACCTGCTCGCCACCGAGACCCCGGCCGAAGGTGACCACTGCCGGGTGCAGAACCTGGTGGGCCGCGTCCACCTGAGCCAGAGCGCGCTCTCCCGGCTGATCGGACGGCTGGAGAAGGACGGCCTGGTGGAGCGTTCGGTCTGCGTCGAGGACCGGCGTGGCGTGTGGGTCGCGCTCACCGCGAAGGGCCGCGCCCTGCACGCCGAGGTACGGCCGCTGCAGCGGGCGGTGCTGGGGCGGATGCTCGAAGGGGCGGACGGCTGAGCGCTCCGCTGGAGCGGACTTCGCCGGACCCGCCTAGAGCGCGAACTCGATCCCGTCGGGGAGGACCTCGACGCCCTCCGCGGCCACCTGGGCGCGGGCCCTGGAGGCCGGGTCCACCAACGGGTTGGTGTTGTTGAGGTGGGTGTAGATCCGGCGGGTGTGCGGGTGGCGGGCCAGGGCGGCGAGGCTGCCGTGTGCGCCGGAGACCGGGAGATGGCCCATCGCCGCCTGCCGGCGGGGACCGGAGCGGACCGTGGTGCCCATCTCACGGCCGGTGAAGAAGGTGCCGTCCAGCAGCACGCAGTCGGCCTCCGCGCACAGGTCGTCCAGGACGTCGCTCCAGGCGCCGACGCAGGGGGCGTAGAGCAGCACTCCCCCGGTCGACAGGTCCTCCACGCGGTACGCCGTGACCCAGCGGCCGTCGGCCTCGGCGAGCGCGGCCGGGACGTACGCAGGGGCCTTGGCGCCGACCGGGTGGGCGGTGACGACCAGGCCGCCGGCCAGCACGAAGCCGCCGTCGGCCAGGCTGTCGGCCCACTCCCAGGGGGCGTAGCGGTCCAGGGCGCCCCGGGCCGGAGCCAGCACCGTCCGCACCGGCGGGGCCGCGTA
The DNA here is from genome assembly GCF_040296885.1 of Streptomyces sp. NPDC001980. Lineage (NCBI taxonomy): Bacteria > Bacillati > Actinomycetota > Actinomycetes > Kitasatosporales > Streptomycetaceae > Streptomyces > Streptomyces sp. NPDC001980. The sequence continues at coordinate 1,688 of NZ_JBEOYD010000014.1, forward strand.
CACCTTGAGGTCCGGTGCCCCGCGCAGCACGGTCAGGCCGGTGACGTGGTCGGCCTCGGCGTCGGTGAGCAGCACGCCGCGGACCGGGGTGTCCCGGGGGCCCGGTCCCGGCCACAGCGCGGCCGTGGCGGTGAGCTGGGCGCGGATGTCCGGGGAGGCGTTGAGCAGCCACCAGTCCCGGCCGTTGCCGGTCAGCGCGACGCACTCCTGGGTGCGGGAGGGCAGCTTGCCGTCCCGGGCGGCGGCGCATAGCGCGCAGGCGCAGTTCCACTGCGGGAACCCGCCGCCGGCGGCGGTGCCCAGCAGGACGACCCTCACGACGATCCGCCCCTCTCGGTCTCCCCGGCCCCTGCTGGGATCTTCCCTCAGGATGGGCCGCGCTACCCGCGGACGGGGGGAACTTCCGGCCGTCCTTCGGGCGGCCGCCGGTCCACCGGGCGCAGCGGTGGGATCGGTTCCGACGAGAAGTCGCGGTCGCCGGTCCACAGCGCGGGTACGGCGTCGCAGCGGCGGCACAGCTCGTAGGCGACCGCCTCGTAGTTGACCCGCCAGCCGTGGAAGTGCGGCCAGGCCTCCTCGGTACTGCGTTCGGCCCGGAAATCGGTCTTCTCCAGCATGGTCACGGCCTCCGCGAACTCCGCGTAGGTCAGCTCGATGGGGGCGTCCGGGTCCGGATCGGTGTCGAAGGTCGCCCGCACGGACGCGGCGATGTCACGCAGCGCGGTGAACCCGGCGCGCAGCACCAGCCGGGCCTCCGGCGGGGCGCTGCGCGGGGCGAGCGCCAGCTGCATGGCCGCGGCGTCCATGACGGCGATCAGGCCGACCAGCCAGCTGCGGTACGGGCGGGGCGAGCGGAACGCCAGCAGCACCGGGTAGGTGGCGTGGCTCTCCCCCATGTCGGCGGCGAGCCGCTCCCATGACCGGTACAGCTCGGGCAGCGCGGTCTCGGTGTCGACCAGCCACTGCCGGGCGAGGATCTCCGGACCCCAGGCGGGCTCGCCGGCCCGGGACTGGAGGAGGGTGACCTCCAGTTCGCGGCGGTTGTAGGCGGCGTACAGCGTGGGCAGGTAGGCGATCTGCAGCGCGATGACGACCGGGCCGGTGGCGGCGGCGACGAAGTCCAGCGCGGACAGCCGCAGCCGGGCGCCGCTGGCGAACCCGAGCGTGAACAGGCTGGAGCCCGCTTCCCGGAACGCGATGCTCCAGGACAGCGGGGAGAAGGCGTACAGCAGCATGCCGAAGCCGAGGAACGCCCCGCCGAGCCAGGCGGCGAGCATGCCGACCAGCATGAGCGGGGCGAGCCAGGTCTGGGCCCGGTCGATGGCCCGGTAGCCGCCGCGGTGCGCGGTGAAGCAGAGCACGCGGCGCAGGCCCCACCACAGCCGGTACACCAGTACGGAGTACAGGCCTCGCGGGACCACGAGCGTGCGCAGGATGCTGCGCAGGACCAGGATCAGCACCAGTCCCCCGGCCACCCCGGAGATCCATTCCATGGCGCCATTCTGGCCCGGGCGCCGGCCTCCTGGTGACCGGAGCGCCTCGTTCAGCCCGCCGGCCGGGCCAGCAGGGTGCGCACGCCCTCCGACGTGAGCGTCAGAGCGTGCGCGGAGCTGCCGTCTATGGCGAGCGAGAGGTTGTCCTCGGGCCACTGCGAGGCGAGTGCGCCGAGCGGCACCACGCGGTAGCGGGAGACGGTCGGCAGCAGGCCGGTCAGCTCCCCCTCCGAGGTGAACACGGGGACGACGGGGTCGCCGTCGGGGCGTTCCAGGACGGGCAGGGCGATCATCGCGGGGTCGGCCGCCTCCGCGGCGTCGTCCGGCACCGGGACCAGCACGTCACTGTGCGCGAGGGTGTCCAGGGCGTCGTGGTCCTCGGCGTTCACGGCCAGCGTGTCGAGCGCCCGCTGGGCCGGCGTCGGGAAGTCGTGTGCGGGTGTCTCCATGGCAGATCCCCAGGTAGCGGTCGTGGTACGGGCCGCGGGTCCGGCCAGGGCGCCGGGCGGCCACGGCACGCGTACCCGGTCCGGGCCGGGGCATGCGCCCGGGGCCACCTGGGCTTTCGCCGCGCTCCGCGGTGTCACGGCCGCGAGCCGCGCGACTCCCGGCCGGAAACCGCGTGGCTCCCGGCCGGAAACCGGCGACCGGGGGTGCCCGGGGCGGAGTGCGGGGTGGTGTGGGGGCAGTTCCCGGTGGCACGTGCCTCGCGCTCCGTCCCCCGGCATCACTCGCGGCGCGGGAGCGGGGGTAGGGGTAGCCGCGGAAGGTGACGGTTCGTGTGCATACCGTCACCCCTGCGACGCGAGAGAGGGACAGTGATGTCGGTCGAGACCGGTACGACGCCCGCGGCGGACGCCGAGGAGCGGGAGCAGCAGAGCCTCGGTACCGCCGCGGCACGGAATCTCACCACGACGACCAAGTCCGCACCCCAGATGCAGGAGATCAGCTCACGGTGGCTGACGCGGACGCTGCCGTGGGTGGACGTGCCCGGCGGCACCTACCGCGTCAACCGCAGACTGTCGTACCGGGTCGGCGACGGCCGGGTGAGCTTCGTGCAGACCGGCGCGCAGGTCACGGTGATCCCCGCCGAGCTGGGCGAACTGCCGTTGCTGCGCGGCTTCGAGGACGGCACCGCGCTGCGGGCGCTGGCGGCGCGGTTCGAACAGCGGGAGTACGCGCCGGGGCAGGTGATCGCGGCGGCGGGCCGCCCGGCCGACCATGTGTACCTGATCGCCCACGGCAAGGTGGAGCAGATCGGGCAGGGCCCCTACGGCGACGAGGCGGTCGTCGGCCTCCTCGCGGACGGTGACACCTTCGGCGGCCGGGTGCTCGCCGGACTCGACGGCGCCTGGGAGTGCACGGCCCGCGCGGCGACGGCCACCACCGTGCTGGCCTTGCCGCACACGGCGTACCGGGAGGTGGCGGACCGGCACGCCGACCTGCGGGCGCACGTGGAACTGGCCGGACTGGACGGGCACCGGGAGACGAACTCCTTCGGCGAGCCGGAGATCGCGCTCAGCGCGGGCCATGCCGGCGAGCCGGACATCCCGCACACCTTCGTGGACTACGAGCCGGCGCCGCGCGAGTACGAACTGAGCGTCGCCCAGACCGTGTTGCGCGTCCACACCCGGGTGGCCGACCTCTACAGCCGGCCGATGGACCAGACCGAGCAGCAACTGAAGCTCACCGTGCAGGTGTTGCGGGAGCGCCAGGAGCACGAGCTGGTCAACAACCGGGACTTCGGCCTGCTGCACAACGCCGACCACGGCCAGCGGATCTCCACCCATTCGGGCCCGCCCACCCCCGACGACCTCGACGAGCTCCTCGCCATGCGGCGCGACACCACGCACCTGTTCGCCCACCCCCGGGCGATCGCCGCGTTCGGCCGGGAGTGCAACAAGCGCGGTCTGTACTTCGGCGGCGTCGAGGTCGGCGGCCACCACCTCCCCGCGTGGCGGGGCGTCCCGCTGCTCCCCTGCGGCAAGATCCCGGTGACCGGGGCCCGCACCTCGTCCATCATCGCGCTGCGGGCCGGCGAGCAGAACCAGGGCGTGATCGGCCTCCTCCAGACAGGCCTGCCGGACGAGAAGGAGCCGGGCCTGACCGTCCGTTTCATGGGCATCAACGAACAGGCGGTCGCCTCCTACCTGGCCACCGCCTACTACTCGGCCGCCGTCCTGGTCCCGGACGCCCTCGGCATCCTGGAGAACGTGGAGGTGTCCCGCCGGGACTAGGCGCTCCGCCGGGGGGCGGGGGTGCGTCGTCGGTCGTCTGCGGCACCGTCGTGGCTGGTCGCGCCCGCGCGGCGGTAGCCGCACATCGGATACGGCCCCGCGCCCCTTACGGGGTGCTGCCGAACCGCAGCGGACTTCACCCGGCCTGCTCAGGCCAGCAGTTCGGCGGTGGTCGTCACCCGGATCAGCGGGCGGTAGAGGTCCAGCAGGTGCAGCGCCTTCGCGTGGGAGTCGTCGTCCGCGCCCGCGCAGGCGTCCGCGACGACCAGGACCTCGATGCCGGCGTCGGCCGCCGGCAGGGCGGTGGACAGGACGCAGCAGTCGGTGCTGACGCCGGCCAGGACCAGGCGGCCGTGCGGGGCGGCCAGGGCGGCGAGTTCGGGGGTCCACTTGCCGAACGTCGGGGCGTCCAGGACGACTTCGGCCCGCTGCTCGAACTCGTCCGTGAGGCGCCAGAGTTCGGCGTCCGGGGGCCGGCGCGCGAAGGGCCACCGGTCGTAGTAGGCCTGCCAGGCTCCGGTGGGGTGGGCGGGGGCGACGAAACGGGTGAAGACCGTGCGGTCGCCGAACGCCGGGAGCAGGCGTCGTACGCCCGCCGCCGCCTCGGCGTAGCGCGGGGCGGCCCAGGGGCCGGCGGGGTCGGCGAAGACGTGCTGCATGTCGATGACGGCCAGGAGACCGGGAGGGGTGGTCATACGGCCGTGGCCGGGGTGCTCGCGGGCAGGCTCTCCTGGGTCCGGACCCGGGCGCGGCCCAGGGCCAGGGTGCCCAGGAAGCCGAGCGCCAGGGCGGCCAGGACGCCGAGGTTGGCGTACGCCCAGGCGCCGGACCTGCCGCCGAGGCCGAGCGGCTCCAGCAGGTAGCCCTGCCAGGTCAGCCAGCTCGCGGCGGTGTTGGTGACCAGACCCCAGCCGAGGGCGGTGGCGGCGAGCGTGAGGAGCAGGGGCAGGAGGGCGACGTCGCCGTAGCGGCCGGCGGGGCGGTAGAGGTCGGTCTCGTCGTAGTCGCGGCGGCGCAGTGCCAGGTCGGCGAGCATGATCCCGCACCAGGCGGCGATCGGCACGCCGAGGGTGGTGAGGAAGCCCATGAACTGGCCGAGGAAGTCGTCGGCGAAGAAGACGATGTAGACCGCGCCGGCGATCATCAGGACGCCGTCGACCAGGGCGGCGAGGTAGCGGGGCACGGGCAGGCCCGCGGAGAGAAGGGCCAGCCCCGAGGAGTAGATGTCCAGGACCGCGCCGCCGACCAGGCCGAGGACGGCGACGACGGCGAAGGGGACCAGGAACCAGGTGGGGAGGATGGTCGTCAGCGCGCCGATGGGGTCGGCGGCGATCGCCTTGTTCAGGGTCGCCGAGGAGCCCGCGAGCAGCAGGCCGAAGACCAGCAGGAGGAGCGGGGCGACGGAGCCGCCGAAGGTGGTCCAGCCGATCACGCCCCGGCCGGAGGAGGCGCGCGGGAGGTACCGGGAGTAGTCGGCGGCCGCGTTGACCCAGCCGAGGCCGAAGCCGGTCATCATGAACACCAGCGCGCCGATGAACTCCTGGGCGGAGCCGGACGGGATCGCGCTCACCGTCGCCCAGTGGATGTGGTCGGCGACGAGGACGACGTAGACGACGGTGAGGACGCCGGTCACCACCGTGATCACGGTCTGCAGCCGCATGATCAGGTCGAAGCCCATCACACCGCCCAGGACGGTCAGCGCGCAGACCACGATCAGCGCGACCACCTCGGTCCCGGTGCCGCCGCCCCAGCCGAGCCGGGTGAAGACGGTCGCGGTGGCCATGGTGGCGAGGGCGATCAGGACGGTCTCCCAGCCGACGGTGAGCACCCAGGAGACGACCGAGGGCAGTCGGTTGCCGCGGACGCCGTACGCGGCCCGGCTGAGCACCATGGTGGGTGCCGAGCCCCGTTTCCCGGCGACCGCGACGAAGCCGCAGAGCAGGAAGGACGCAAGGATGCCGAGGACGCCGGCGGCCAGCGCCTGCCAGAAGGAGATGCCGAAGCCGAGCGCGAAGGCGCCGTAGCTCATCCCGAGGACGGAGACGTTCGCGCCGAACCAGGGCCAGAACAGGGTGCGCGGGGTGCCCTTGCGGTCGGCGTCGCCGATCACGTCGAGCCCGTGGGTCTCGACCTGGAGTTGTCTGCCGGGTTCCCGCGCGTCCGCCATCGTCGGCCCATCTGTCCAGGTGTGTTGGCTGGAGGCTAGGTCGGCTCGGTGACAGGGGTCAAGGACGAATGATCAGACGCGCTCCGGACGGCGGGCCCGGACCGATGCGGCCCCCCATCCGCCGGACCTGCGGCTCTGTCAACTCCACGGGCCCGCAACCCGATTGGACCAACCCGATTTGACACCGCCGACCGCACGCCTCCAACCTTTGCTCATGAAATCCATTTTCAACAGCAGGGATGGCGGCTAGCGATGCGTGTGGCTTTCGTCGGCAAGGGCGGCAGCGGCAAGACGACGCTGTCGGCCCTCTTCACCCGTCACCTGGCACGGACCGGCGCACCGGTCGTCGCGATCGACGGTGACATCAACCAGCACCTGGCCCACGCCCTCGGCCTCGACGAGGACGAACTCTTCGCGGCGCCGCCGCTGAGCGCGCGGACCGGTGAGATCAAGGACTACCTGCGTGGCACCAACCCCCGCATCACGTCCCGGGAGGCCATGGTCAAGACGACCCCGCCGGGGCGCGGCTCACGGCTGCTGCGGCTGCTCGGCGACGACGAGGTGCACTCCCGGCACGTCCAGGAGGTCGGCGGGGTACCGCTGATGGTCACCGGGGCCTTCGCCGAGAGCGACCTCGGGGTGGCCTGCTACCACTCCAAGCTCGGCGCGGTGGAGCTGTACCTCAACCATCTGGTCGACGGCCCCGGCGAGTACCTGGTCGTCGACATGACGGCGGGCGCCGACGCCTTCGCCTCCGGTCTGTTCACCCGTTTCGACATGACCTTCCTGGTGGTCGAGCCGACCCGCAAGAGCCTCTCCGTGTACCGCCAGTACCGGGACCACGCGGCCGAGTTCGGAATCCCGGTCGCCGTGGTGGGCAACAAGGTGACCGGCGCGGACGACCTCGCCTTCCTGCGCGAGCGGGTGGGCGGCGACCTGCTGGCCCACTGCGAGCTGTCGCCGTACGTCCGCGCCCAGGAACAGGGGCGGGGCAGCGGTGCGCTGGAACCGCACAACTCCCTGGCCCTGGACCGGCTGCGGGCCGCGGTGGACGCCCGGGGCAAGGACTGGGAGTCCTTCCAGCGGCATGCGGTGGAGTTCCATCTGCGCAACGCCGCCGCCTGGGCCGATGCGGCGACGGGCCAGGACCTGGCCGCCCAGGTCGATCCGGACTTCCGGCACGGGCCGGCGGCGCTGCCCGCCTTCGCCTGAGTGCTCGGTTCCCGCCTTTTTGCCTGCCCCTTTAAACACCCCTTTTCCGTAACCGCTCTGAAAAGAACAGGACACCGTCACATGTCGCTCGACGTCTCCCCGCAGCTGCTCGCCGAAGCCGAGAACGGCGCGGTGCGGGAGGAGGACTTCATGGAAACCGTCCGTACCTCACTTCCGTACGCGTATGACCTCATCGCCCGGCTGACCGCCGAACTGCGCGGCGGCAACGCCGAGTTCGCCGACAACCAGACTCCGCCGCCCTCGGAGAAGGAGCGCGGGCAGCTGCTGCGGGCGCTGTCCTCCGACGCGATCCGGGGCAGCCTGGAACGGCACTTCGGGGTCGCCCTCGCCTTCCAGAACTGCCACCGGGTCGCGGTGTTCCCGCCGGGGGCGCGGGGCGGCGAGACGCACGCCCGCTTCACCTCGACGCGCGCGCAGATCCTCAACCAGTCGCCGGAGTTCCGCGACTGCTGAGTTCCTGGTCGGCCCGCAGGCTCCGGGAGACCGCGTCGGCCGCGGCCCGGACCTGCGGGGCGAGTCTGAGCGGTTGGACGGTCTCGACCGGGCCGAACACGCCCACGGCGGCGATCACGGCCCCGCGGGAGTCGCGCACCGGCATGCCGAAGCCGCCCCGATCCTCGGAGAGCGTGCCGCGCACGACGGCGTGTCCCTCGCGGCGCACCTTCGTCAGCGAGCGTTCCAGCAGGGCGCCGTCGGTGACGGTGTTCGCCGTGTAGGCCTTCAGCGGACCGGCGCACACCTCCTTCTGCACGGGTTCGCTCGCGTGGGCGAGAAGGACGAGGCCGACCGCGGTGGCGTGCAGCGGCACGCGCCGGCCGGTGTCGCCCCAGCGGCCGCAGAACTCCGCGTCGCCGGAGACGAAGCCGAGGCAGACACCCTCGGCCCCGTCCCGGATCGCGAGGATGGCGGCGGCCGAGGACTGCGACTGCAGGGTGACCAGGTGCGGCAGTGCCCGCTCGGCCAGGGTCGCGGCGCGCGGCGCCAGGGCGCCCGTCTCCCACAGGCGCAGTCCGATGCTGTACGCGCCGTCGGCGGACCGTTCGAGAGCGCCCCACAGGTGGAGCTTGTTGACGATGCGGTGAACGGTGGCGACGGGCAGCCCGGCCCTGCGGCTGATGTCGCTGAGCGACAGGGTCCGGTTGTCCTTGTCGAAGGCGCCGAGGATGCTGAGCGTCCGGTCGACGACCGAGCGCTCCGGTGCGGCCGAGTGGGGAGTGGTCATCCCGATCAGTTCCCTTCACCTTCACGTCGTGGGTGCTTGCTGACTCCTGCGTGCACCAGTGGGGATCTGGCATCGGGCGGCCGCCTCTATCATTGAAGCGTCAAGTGGCCAGCGAAAGGTCGATTCCGGAACGTTCATGGTTGATTTCGCATCGTTACCGATCCCCGTCATCCCGTACACCCCTGTCGGTCGCCCGGGCCTCGGTATCGCGATGACGACCGTGCGCGAGCTGTACGCCAAGGCCCCTGCTGAGCTGCCCGTCCGGCCGCACCGGCTGGACTTCCACCAGGTCGTCCTGTTCACGGCGGAGTCCGGTACCTACGGTGTCGACTCCACCCGCTTCCCCTGCGGCCCGGGCACCCTGCTCTGGACCCGGCCCAACCAGGTGGTCCAGGCGTTCCCGGCGGCCGGGGCGGACGGCGACATCATCATGTTCACCGAGGCGTTCCCGCTCCAGATGGACCCTCGGATGGGGCTGCTCGACGATGTGCTGCGCCCCTCCCGCTGGGTGCTCACCGAGCAGGAACTCCCGGCGTTCCAGCGGGTTCTGAGCCTGCTTCAGGAGGAGTTCGAACGGCCCGACCGGGGTTTCGGCGAGGAATTGCTGAAGCATCTGCTGGCGGTCGTCCTGCTCCATGTCGACCAGGTCTGCCGCCACCGTCACTCCGACGGCGAGGACGGCGCCCCGAGCGGGGAGGCCGGCGAGCTGTTCGTGCGGTTCCGCCGTGAACTGGACCGCTCCTACGGCGCCACCCGGCTGGTCGAGGACTACGCGGACGCCCTGAACTGCAGTCCCCGCGCCCTCGCCCGGGCCTGCCGCGCCTTCGCCGGCACCTCCACCAAGGACCTGATCGACGCCCGGGTCGCGCTGGAGGCGCGTCGGCTCCTGGTCCACACCGATCTGCCGATCAGCGCGATCGCCCGGCAGCTCGGCTTCTCGGAAGTCACCAACTTCGGGAAGTTCTTCACCCGGCGGGTGGATATGACACCTGGTTCGTTCCGGCGCGAGGCAAAGGCCCGCGGCCAACTGTAAGGCGCCGCGACGAAGCGGCATTTCACCTTCCAGTCACTTGATCCGTCACCGGGTAGGCGCCTGTCAACCCGGATTTCTTTCCACTCTCCGGAAGAGCTGTTGTTCCGGATTCCGGAAGCTGGCAAGACTGTGGCCTGCGTGCTTCGGGCGGCCACTCCGAAGTCTTCGCCGGGCTCGCGGGCCCGTACACCCGCCGACTGTACGTGTCATCGATCGTGAACCGGAGCGACGAAAGCTTACTGACAAGTAATTCAACGCGCACGAAGTCGCTCCGAAAAACGTGACACGTCCTCATGATTCCGCGGGCTTTCAGGCCGTCTACGGCAGACGTCCGCCCATGGCCCGCGCGCCCCACCGCTCTCAGGGAAGGACGACCACCATGGCCGCAGTGACCGCTCGTGAGGCCGAGGACTGGCTCATCGGGAAGATCGCGCACCGCCTGGGCGTGGCGGACGACGAGGTCTCGCGCGAGGTGTACTTCGACGAACTGGACCTCGACTCCACCGAGGCGCTCATCCTCGCCGGTGAGATGGAGAACTGGCTCGGTTTCGAGCTGAGCACCACGACCCTGTGGTATCACCCGACCATCAAGGACCTGGCGGCCTATATCGCGGAGGAGAGTTCCCAGCGTGCGGCCGCCGCGTGAACTGACACCGCCGGTCGTCCGCCCGTTCCGGCAGGCGGCGCCCGGCGGACGGACGGTGTACGTGGTGCACCCCGGCGCGCTCGCGGCGCAGGTCTACCGGGGGCTGGCGGACGCCCTCCCGGAGGGCGACGGGCTGACCGTGCTCGATCTGTCGGGCGTGGCCGAGTACGCGCAGGCTGCGCTGAACGGCGGCCGGGCCGCGACCACCGTGCAGGACCTGGCCGACGGCCTGGCCGTCCATCTGGAGCCGGAGCGGGGCCCGTACACGCTGGCGGGCTGGTCCTTCGGCGGGGTCCTCGCGCACGCCATGACCCGCTCCCTGCCCGCCGGCCGGCTCCCCGGGTCCCTGGTCCTGCTGGACAGCATCGCGCCCGTCGACGCGTACAAGCAGCCCGACGACGCGCTCGAACCCGCCCTGCTGCTCGGCTGGTTCGCGATGTACCTGGGCGCGAAGCGCGACCGCGACGTCACCGTCGACCCGGCCGCGCTGGCCGGACGCGGCACCGACGAGGGGCTCCCCCTGGTGCTCGACGCGGCCGTGGCCGCCGGGGCGCTGACCGGGGACACCCCGCTGCCGGGACTGCGCAAGCTCTACGACACGTACGTGGACGGGCTGCTGCGCAACAACCGGCTGACCGCGCCGTACCGGCCCGAACCGGCCCCGCTCCCGCTGGTGTTGGTCAAGGCGGAGCGCGGGCTGCTCCCCGAGGACGCCTCCCTCGGCTGGGAGTCCCTCGCCGCGCACGGGCTGACCGTGCGCCCCTGCCCGGGCGACCACTACACGATGCTGTCCCGCCCCGACGCCCTCGCCGTGCTCGCACCGCTGCTGCACGCCGCGTAACTCCCCGTCTCCCTCTCCCGTTTCGTCTTCCCATGTCGCTTTCCCAATTCGCGTGTCACCCCCAGGGCCCCCGTACCGACCCGGGCCGTCCAGGCCCCGTCCGACCAAGAGAGCCTCGCCGTGAACGCTTCGCACCGCTCGTCCGACCTCGACCGCCGGCTGGCCCGCGATCCCATCGCCGTCGTCGGCCTGTCCGCCCTGTACCCCAAGTCGCGTGACCTGCGCGAGTTCTGGGCGAACGTGGTCTCCGCCGCCGACTGCATCGAGGACGTCCCCGCGACCCACTGGGACGTGTCGGAGCACTACGACTCCGACCCCGCCGCCCCCGACAAGACGTACTCCCGGCGCGGCGGCTTCATCCCCGACGTCCCGTTCAACCCGCTGGAGTTCGGGCTGCCGCCCAACACCCTCGAAGTCACCGACGTCCTCCAGCTGTTGAGCCTGGTCGTGGCGCGTGACCTGCTCAAGGACGCGGGCGCCGACCAGGGCTGGTACGACGCCTCGCGCACCGGCGTCGTCCTCGGGGTGACCGGCGCCAACCAGCTCACCCAGCCGCTGTCCGCCCGGCTGCAGACGCCGGTGCTCAAGGAGGTGGTCCGCTCCTGCGGGCTCTCCGACCGGGACGCCGAGGAGATCGCGGAGAAGTTCAAGCTGGCCTTCGCGCCCTGGGAGGAGAACTCCTTCCCCGGCATGCTCGGCAACGTGGTCGCGGGCCGGATCGCCAACCGGCTCGACCTCGGCGGCACCAACATGACGATCGACGCGGCCTGCGCCAGCTCGCTCGGCGCCGTCAAGTCGGCGGTCGGCGACCTGCTGGAGCGCCGCTCGGACATGATGCTGGTCGGCGGCTGCGACGCCGAGAACACCATCTTCATGTACCTGTGCTTCTCCAAGACGCCCGCGTTCTCCAAGGCCGGGCGGATCCGCCCGTTCGACGCGGACGCCGACGGCACCCTGATCGGCGAGGGCATCGGCATGCTGGCGCTGCGCCGCCTCGCCGACGCCGAGCGCGACGGCAACCGGATCTACTCGGTCCTGCGCGGCATCGGCTCGTCCAGCGACGGCCGTTTCAAGTCCATCTACGCCCCGCGCAAGGAGGGGCAGATGGCGGCGCTGCGCCGGGCGTACGAGGACGCGGACGTCACCCCGGACTCCATCGAGCTGTTCGAGGCGCACGGCACGGGCACGGCGGTCGGCGAGGCGACCGAGCTGTCCGCGCTGTCGGCGGTGGTCTCGGAGTACACCGAGGAACGGCAGTTCGCGGCCGTCGGCAGTGTGAAGTCGCAGATCGGCCACACCAAGGCGGCCGCCGGCGCCGCCGGCATGATCAAGCTGTCGCTGGCCCTGCACCACAGGCTGCTGCCGCCGACCATCAACGTCGACCGGCCCAACCCCGCCATCGACTGGGCGGAGAGCCCGTTCTACGTCGGCACCCGCACCCGCCCCTGGATCCGCGACCCGCGCCGGCCGCGGCGCCGGGCGGCCGTCTCCTCGTTCGGCTTCGGCGGCACCAACTTCCACCTGGTCCTGGAGGAGCACGGCGACGGGGACGACCTGCGGGTGATGTTCCCGGTGAGCCGGACATATGTGTGGCATGCACCTGACATGCCTGCCCTGCTGCGGGCAGTGGACGACGGCACCGAGCCCCGCACCGACCCCGCACCGCACGGCCTCCCCCGGCTCGCCCTCGTCGCCCGCTCCGACGCCGAACTCACCGAGCTGCGCGCGCTGGCCGCCGAGCGGCTGCGGGCCGAGCCGGACGCCGAGGCCTGGTCGCACCCCAAGGGCATCTACTTCCGCCGCTCCGGCGCCGACCTCGGCAGGGTCGGCGCGCTCTTCGCCGGTCAGGGCAGCCAGTACGTCGAACCCGGCCGCACCGCGGTCCTCGCGCTGCCGCCGCTGCGGGCGGCCTTCGACCGGGCCAACGCGGCCTTCGGCGACCACGAACTCCCGCTGTCCCGGGTGGCGTTCCCGCCGCCCGCCTTCGACGAGGTGACCCGCGCGGCCCAGGAGACCGAGCTGCGCCGCACCGAGTACGCGCAGCCCGCGATCGGCGCCCTGGCGGCCGGGCAGTACCGGTACCTCGGCGAACTCGGCTTCGCGGCCGACGGGTTCCTCGGGCACAGCTTCGGCGAACTGGCCGCGCTGTGGGCGGCGGGCGCGATCGACGACGACACCTACTTCGCGCTGGCCCGGGCCCGCGGTGCGGCGATGGCCCCGCGGGGCGACGCGGACGCCGGTGCGATGGCCGCCGTCACCGCCTCCGAGGAGCGGGTGGCCGAACTGCTCGCGCAGTTCGGTGATCTGGTCGTCTGCAACCGCAACGCGGCCGACCAAATCGTGGTCGGCGGTGCCACCGACGCGGTGGAGCGGTTCGTCGAGGCGGCGGGCGCGGCCGGGGTCCGGGCGTTGCGGCTGCCGGTGTCGGCGGCCTTCCACACGCCGTTCGTCGCCCATGCCGTCGAGGAGTTCGGGCAGGCCGTCGCGGACGCGGCGATCGGCGAACCGGGCCGCCCGGTGTTCGCCAACTCGCCCGGCGCGGCCTACGGTCCGGACCCCGACGCCAACCGGCGGACCCTGGTGGACCAGCTGGTCAAGCCGGTGGAGTTCGCCGACCGGGTCGAGGAGATGTACGCGGCGGGCTTCCGTACGTTCGTGGAGTTCGGGCCGAAGGGCGTGCTGACCCGCCTGGTGGACCGGATCCTCGGGGAACGCGAGCACTTCGCCGTGCAGCTGGACCCGGGCAGCGGCGGCGACGCCGACCTCACCCTGAAGCGGGCTGTTGCCCAACTGGCTGTTCTGGGGCTGCCGTTGGCGACCGACGACGCCTATGTCGCCGACGTGCCGGCCGTCGAGCCGGTCAAGGGCATGACCGTGCCGCTCAACGGCATCAACCACGTGCCCGAGGCGCGCCGGGCCGCGTACCGCGAGGCGCTGGAGAACGGGTACCGGGTGGCGCTGCCGACGGCCGCGGCCACGGCTCCCGTGAGCGTGACCGCACCCGTGACCGCGCCCGCGCCGGTCGCCGTGTCCGCCGCCGTGTTTCCCGCCGTGGAGTCCCCGCCGGCCGCCGTGCTCCCCCGCCCCGCAGACGTCCTGGAGAACGAGCTCGTGGAAGAAGCGCACCCCGCCCCGGCACCCGCCCCCGGCGACGACCGGCTCTCCGAGCTGATCGCCGACCACCTGGCGCTGCACGACGACTACCTCAACGGGCAGCTCAGCAGCGCCCGGCGCATGATGGGCCTGCTGGAGCGGGCCGACGAACAGGGCCGCATGGACGACGTGATCCCGGGTGTGGCCTCCGTGAAGGACCACGGGCTCGCCATCGGGCGTACGCATCTGCGGGCCAACGAGATCCTGCGGGACCTGGCGTCGATGGAGTTCGGCCGGACCGGGACGCCCGCGGCCACGCCGGCCCCCGCGCCCGCCGCCGTACCGCACCTGTCGGCACCGCCCGCCCAGCCCGCCCAGCCCGTGCAGGCGCCCCCCGCCCCGGCGGCGCTCCCCCAGGCCCCGACGGCGCCCACCGCACCGCTCCCGCCCGCGCCACAGTCCCCCGTGCCTGCCCCCGCCGCGCCCGTCGCCGCTCCCGCTGCCCCCGCGCCCGCAGCCGGGGCCTCCGCCGACGATGTGGCTGCGGCCCTGCTCGACGTCGTGTCGCAGAAGACCGGTTACCCGGCGGAGATGCTCGACCTCGGCATGGACGTGGAGGCGGACTTGGGGATCGACTCCATCAAGCGCGTCGAGATCATGGGCGTCCTCCAGGAACAGTTCCCCAGCCCCACCCCCGTCGGCCCCGAACAACTCGCCGAACTCCGCACGCTCAGCGAGATCGTGGGCTTCGTACTCAGCCTCGGCGGACCGAGCACCCCGGCGCCGGCCGAGACGTCCGCGCCCGGCACCGCGTTCAGCACCGAGGCCGTGACGGCGGCGCTGCTCGGTGTCGTGGCGCAGAAGACCGGCTACCCCGCCGACATGCTCGACCTCACCATGGACGTCGAAGCCGACCTCGGCATCGACTCCATCAAACGCGTCGAGATCATGGGCGTCCTCCAGGAACAGTTCCCCAGCCCCACCCCCGTCGGCCCCGAACAACTCGCCGAGCTGCGGACGTTGGGCGACATCGTGGGCTTCGTGACCGGGCTGTCCGCGGAGGGCACCGCCGCCCCGGCAGCGGTTCCCCAGCCGTCCGCCACCGCCACCGCCCCGGTTCCCTCCCCGATCGGCCGTGGCCACGCCGCCCTGCTGGACCTGCCGCTCCCGGACCGCCTGGTCGGCGCCTACCCGCAGGGGGCGACGGCGCTGGTCGTGGACGACGGCAGTGATGCCGCCCAGGCCGTCGCCGCCCGGCTCGGCGGGGGCGGCTGGCTGGTACGCGTGCTGCGGCTGCCCGGCGTCCCGAAGCGCGTGGCCGGGGCCACCGACCTGCCGCTGACCGGCTGGGGGGCGACCGAACTCGCCGCCCGTGTCGAGGAACTGGGCGCCGATCCGCTGCACCTGGCCGTCACGTTCGCGGCCGTGGACGGGCTGCCGTGGGCCGAGGGCGTGCGCCGCCTCGCGCACACCCTGCTCACCGCCCGGCACCTGGTCGCCCCGCTCACCGCGGCCGCCGCGACCGGCCGCCGTGCCGCCTTCGTGACCGTCACCCGCCTCGACGGCGCCTTCGGGCTCACCGGTGTCGCCGAGGACGCGGCTCCGGCCGGCGGCGTCGGCGGTCTGGTGAAGACCCTCGCCGTGGAGGCGCCGGAGCTGTTCTGCCGGGCGGTGGACCTGGCTCCGGGGCTCGGCGCGGACGCGGCGGCCGACCTGGTCGTGGAGGAGGTGTACGACGCCGGTACGAGCCCGGTCCAGGTGGGCCGCGACGGTGTCCGGCGGGTCGCGCTGACGCTCGCCGAGGCGGCCCCGGCCCCCGCCGGGACCGGCGTCCCGCTCTCCGCGGACGACCTCCTGGTGGTCACCGGCGGCGGCCGCGGCATCACCGCCCGCTGCGCGGTGGCCCTGGCCGCCGCGCACCGGCCGGGCCTGCTGCTCCTCGGGCGTACCGCGCTCGGCACCGAACCGGCCTGGGCCGCCGGACTGGCCGACGCGTCCGCGCTCAAGGCCGCGGCCGTCGAGCAGCTCAAGGCGGCCGGTGAGAAGCCCACCCCGAAGCGGGTCGAGCAGCTCTACCGGTCGGTGGTCGGCGAGCGGGAGGTCCGGCAGACCCTGGCCGACATCCGCGCGGCCGGCGCCGAGGCCGAGTACCTGGCCGTGGACATCACCGACGCGGCCGCGACCGCCGCCGCCCTGGCGCCGTACCGGGAGCGGATCACGGGTCTGGTGCACGGCGCGGGTGTCCTCGCGGACCAGCTGATCGCCGCGAAGAAGGCCGCCGAGATCGAGCGGGTCTTCGCCGTCAAACTGGGCGGGCTGCGCTCGGTGGTGGCCGCACTGCCCGCCGAACGACTGCGCCACATCGCGCTGTTCTCGTCGGTCGCCGGGTTCTTCGGCAACCGGGGCCAGTCGGACTACGCGATGGCCAACGAGGTCCTCAACGCCTGGGCCGGCGCCTTCCGTGCCGACCACCCCGAGGCGCATGTCACTTCGCTGAACTGGGGCGCCTGGGACAGCGGGATGGTCTCGCCGCAGATCAAGGCGGTCTTCGAGGAGCGCGGCATCGCGCTGATCCCCGAGGAGACCGGAACCCGGCTGTTCGCCGAGCAGTTCGCGCCCGAGCGGGCCGGTGACACGGTCGTCGTGCTCGGTCCGACCACTGCGCTGTCGGTGCCCGAGCGCATCGCGCCGGCGGGCCCGGTGGTCCTGGAGCGGGACCTATCGGGGCTGGCCGGCGAGCCGCTGGTCGCCGACCACGTCATCGGCGACGCCCCGGTGCTGCCGGCCACGGCGGCGCTGGGCTGGGCGATCGGCTCGGTCGAGCGGCTGACCGGCACCGAGGTCGCCGAGGTCCGGGACTTCGCGGTGCACAAGGGCGTCGTCTTCGACGGCGAGGCCGACGCCGGGCAATTCCAGCTGACGGCCGACCCGGTGCCGGACGGCACCGAGGCCGACGTGGCGATCCGCTCGGTCGGCACGGACGGGACGGTACGGCCGCGGTACGCGGCACGGGTGCTGCTCGGTGCCGGCCCGGCGCAGGCTCCGCGGATCGCCGGGCTGCCCGCGCCGGGCGGCGGCAGCGACGCGCAGGTCTTCTACGCCGACGGCACGCTGTTCCACGGTCCGTCGCTGCGCGGGCTGCGCCGGGTCCTGGAGTCGGCCGAGGCGCGGCTGGTCCTGGAGTGCGCGCTGGCCGAACACCGGCCCGCGGGCGGGGCGTTCGGGTCCGCGCGGTACGCGCCCGGCACCGCCGACCTGCTGCTGCAGGCCGCGCTGGTGTGGATGCGGGTCAACCGCGACACGGCGACGCTGCCGGTCGGGGTGGCCCGGGCCGAGCTGTTCGAGGCGCTGCCCGACGGCGGGCCTTTCCTGGTCGTGGTCGAGCCGGTGCAGGCCAACGGGACGGGCGCGACGCTCACGGTGACGGCGTGCGCGCCCGACGGACGGGTACTGACCCGGCTCACGGGCGTGTCGCTGGTGTCCACCCCGCAGCTGGCCGCCTCGTTCGCCCGCCGCTGAGCCGACGCCGACCTGTGGACCGCCGGACCCGGCGGGCGGACCTGTGTCACCGCCCGCCGGGCCGGCCTCCTGGAGGAAACAGCGCTATGAGCAAGTACGCGATCGTCGGCATCTCCTGCCTGTTCCCCGGGGCGGAGACTCCCGACGCGTTCTGGAGGAACCTGCGCGACGGCGTGGACAGCCGCACCGAGGGCGGCCCGGACGTCTTCGGCCCGGCCCCCGACCCCCGCCTCGCGGACCCGGAGCACGCCATCACCTGTGTGCGCGGCGGCTTCGTCACCGGCTTCGAGTTCGACCCGACCGGCTACCGGCTCCGCCCGGAGGATCTGACCCGCCTGGACCGCGTCTTCCACTGGTCCCTGCACACCGCCCGCGAGGCCCTGCGCGACAGCGGCCACGCGGACCGCCCCGAACTCCTCGCCCGCACCGGCCTGGTGGTCGGCGACTACTCCTTCCCCACCCCGGCCTCGGCCCGCATCAGCCTGCCCCTGGTCCACGAGGCGGTCCTGGACGGCGTACGGCGCTCCGGTCATCCGGCGCCGGCTCCGGCCGCGCTCCTCGACCCGGCCGCCGTGCACCCGGCGGACGCCCGGGTGAGCGGCGCGCCCGCCCGGATCGCGGCCGCCGCCCTCGGCCTCGGCGGCCCCCGCTACGCCCTGGACGCGGCCTGCTCCTCGGCCCTGTACGCGCTGAAGCTGGCCTGCGACCACCTGGCGGCGGGCCAGGCCGACCTGGTGCTGGCGGGCGGGGTCTGCGCCCCCGACCCGACCCTCATCCACCTCTCCTTCTCCGACCTGCACGCCTACCCGGAGAACGGGATCAGCCAGCCCTTCGACGCCCGCTCCACCGGCATCCTCACCGGCCAGGGCGCGGGCATGGTCGCGGTACGGCGGCTCGCGGACGCGCTGGCGGACGGCGACCGGATCTACGCGGTCGTCGACGGCATCGGCCTGTCCAACGACGGCGCCGGCCGCCACCTGCTGGTCCCGAACCCGTCCGGTCAGCGCGCGTCGTACGAACTCGCCTACGCCCGGGCCGGGTTCGGCCCCGGCGAGGTGGACTACCTGGAGTGCCATGCCACCGGCACACCGGTCGGCGACGGCACGGAGGCCGAGTCGGTGACCGCCTGGTTCGGCGCGCGCGGCGGCACGGTGCCGCCGCTGGGCTCGGTGAAGGGCAACCTCGGCCATCTGCTGACGGTGGCGGGGCTGAGCAGTCTGCTGAAGGTGATCCTGGCGATGGGCCACGGCGAACTGCCGCCGACCATCGGCATCGCCGAACCCCTCACCGACGCCCTTCCGTTGGTCCGGGAGGCCCGCTCCTGGCCGGACGGGGGTCCGGGTCCGCGCCGGGCCGCGGTCTCCGCGTTCGGCTTCGGCGGTACGAACGCGCACGTGGTCCTCTCCCAACAGGCCGGCGAGGAAGGGGAGCCCGAGCCGGCCGTGCCGCCCGCCCTGGACATCGTCGGCCTCGGCGCCCACTTCGGCACCCTCGACTCGGCCGCTGCCTTCGAACGCGCCCTGCACGACGGCACCGACGCCTTCCGGCCGCTCCCCGAGCACCGCTGGCGCGGCCTGGAGGAGACCGCGGGCGGCACCCTGGAGCGGGCCGGCCTCGACCGGACCCGGCTGCCCGAGGGCGGTTTCGTCGACCGGATCGAGCTGGACCCCGCCGACCACCGCATCCCCCCGGCCGACCTGCGCAACTACAACCTCCAGCACGCCCTGATGTCCAAGGTCGCCGACGAGGCGCTGCGCGACGCCGGGTACGACCGGACCGTGCCGCCGGGCGCGAAGGCACCCGAGGCGCGCCGGGTCGCGGTCGTGGTGGCGATGGAGATCGAGCCGAGCGCCCATCTGCACCTGGCCCGGCACGGCATCGGCGACTTCCTGCAACGGGCTTATGCCGAGGCCGGGTTGGAACTGCCCGGTGACCTCGCGCAGGCGGCCCGGGAGGCGATCCACCGGCCGATCGTCGCCAACGAGGTGCTCAGCTACATCGGCAACATCATGGCCAGCCGGATCTCCTCCCTCTGGAACCTGACCGGCCCGTCCTTCACCGTCTCCTCCGACGGGGCGGGCGCCGCCGAGGCGCTCCAGATCGCCCAGCTCCTGCTGCTGGACGAGACCGTGGAGGCCGTGCTGGTCGGCGCGGTCGACCTGGCCGGCTCGCCCGAGAGCCTGCTGCTGCGCGGCACGGCGCCGGTCGCGGGCGCGGGCCTGACCTTCGGCGACGGGCAGCGCGGCGTCCGGATCGGCGAGGGCGCGGGCGCGGTCGTGGTGACCCGCCCGGAAGCCCGGCGGGCCCAGCGGGTCTATGCGCGCGTCGACTCCGTCGCCGTACGGCACTCCCCTCCCGTCGACGGCCTGCTGCCGGAGGCCGACGCGGACGCCCTAGCGGAGGCCGCGGGGCAGGCACTGGCCGCCGCCGGGATCGGCGCCGGCGACATCGGCTACCTGGAGGCGCACGCGGGCGGTACGGCGGTACGGGACGCGGCCGAGGTGGACGCCCTGGCCCGGGTCTACCCCGCCGGTTCGGGCACCGTGGCCCTCGGCAGCGCGAAGGCGCAGGTCGGCGACACGGTGGGCGCCTCCGGTCTGGCCGGGCTGTTGCGGGCGGTGCTGTGCCTGCACCACGGCTACCTGCCCGGCGTACCGGGCTGGCGCCGGCCCGCGCCGGAGCTGGCGGAACGGCTCGCGGCGACCGCGCTGCATGTGCCGGACGCCTCCCGGCCCTGGCTCCGCACCGACAACGCGCGGCGCCGGTACGCCGCCGTGAACGTGATCGGTTCCGACGGCGCCCACGGCCATCTGGTGCTGTCCGCCGAGAGCACCCGCGGCGACGTCGTCCCCTCCGACTGGCGGCGGGCCGGCGCTCCGGCGCTGCTGCCGCTGGGCGCGGCGGACATCGAGGGGCTGCTGGCCGAGGTCGCGCGCCACACGGAGCTGCTGGGCGCGGGCGCCGACCCGTACCGGCTGGGCCGGGCGGCCGCCGAGCGGCTGCCGGGCAGTGCCCTGCGGGTGGTCCTGGTCGGCCGCGACCGCGAACAGCTGCTCCAGCAGCTGGAGTTGGCATCCCGCAGCCTGCGGGATGCCAACACCGAGGGCGTGGAGTGGACCACCCCTGCGGGAAGTAGCTTCGCACCCCGCCCGATCGGCCCGGACGGCAAGGTGGCCCTGGTGTACCCGGGTGCCTTCAACTCCTATCCCGCGCTGGGCCGCGACCTGTTCCGCATCTTCCCGTCCCTCCTCGGCGGCTTCGAGTCGGAGGCGGGCGACCCGGACCGGATGTTCCGTGCCGCCCAGCTGTACCCGCGGACGCAAACCGCCCTGGACCGCCGGGACTTGATGCGCCTTGAGGGCGAACTCGGCGAGGACGTCCCGTTCATGCTCGCCACCGGCACCACCTTCGCGATCCTCTACACGGACCTCGTCCGCGAGCGGCTCGGCGTCACGGCGCACGGCGCGTTCGGCTACAGCCTCGGCGAGTCCAGCATGCTCTTCGCCACCGGCGGCTGGCAGCGGTCCGCCCGCCGCGACGACCGGATCAGCGCCACCCCGCTGTTCCGGGACCGGCTGACCGGCCCCCGGCGCACGGTCCGCGAGCTGTGGAACCTGCCCGACGACACCCCGGACGACGCGGTGTGGGGCAGCTTCGTCCTCCTGGAGTCCGCGGAGCGCATCACCGAGGCCCTGGCCCGTCACGACCGGGTCTTCCTCACCCACGTCAACACTCCCACCGAGGCGGTCGTCGCGGGCGACCCGGCCCAGTGCCGGGCGCTGATCGAGGAGTTGGGCTGCCCGTCGGCCCGCTCCCCGGTCGGCTCCGTGATGCACTGCCCGGCGGTGGACGACGAGTTGGCCGGCCTGGCCGAGCTCAACGACCATCCGACGGGTTCCGTGGGCGGCCTGGAGCTGTTCAGCGCCTACGACTACCAGCCCGTCGGCGACCTCGACTCGGCGGAGGTGGCCCGGCGCATCGCCCGGACCCTGCGCTCCACCATCGACTTCCCGAAGCTCGTGCGGACCGCCTACGACCGGGGTTTCCGCTACTTCGTCGAGACCGGACCGGGGGCCACCTGCACGCGCTGGGTGCACGACACCCTCGGCGACGCCACGCACGTCGCGATGCCGGTGGACCGCCGGGGAGTGCCCGCCGCCCGCTCCGTCGCCCAGCTCGCCGCCCGGCTGGTCGCCCACGGCCTGCCGCTCGACCTGGCAGGGCTGCTCGGCCCCGACCCGGTGGCCACCGGGCGCACCGCGCTGCTGCGCGTCCCGGTCGGCGGCGGCCCGTCCATCCCGGCCGGGGTCGCCGAGCGTGCGAGGCCCGCCGCGCCTGCCCCCGCCCCCGCTTCTGCCCAGGGCGCCCGTGCGGAAGAACGCGCGCCGTCCGTCCGTACGGCCGTACCGGCACCGGTGGCCGCCCCCGTCGACGCCGAGGACGCGCGCCCCGCCCCCGTGGCCGCCGTCTCGCTGGAGGTAACCGACCTGATGCCCGCCGACCCGACGCTCGAAGACACCGAGGTCATCACCTTCGACGGCGAACCCCTCGCGTTCCTGCCCTGGGCGGAACGGACAGAGCAAACAGAGGTGCCTGCGCGGCCCGAGGCACCCCGGCCGCGGCCGGCCACGGCCTCGCACCCCGTCGCCGCGGCCGGCGGCTCCGCCGCCGACCTCCTGCGTGACATCCGGCAGCAGATGGTGGCCACGCACTCGGTGGTCATGGAGACCCAGCGCGTGCTCCAGGAACACACGCTCACCCGGATGGAAGCGCTGCTGGACACCGGCGCACCGGCCCCCGCACCGCCCCGGCCGGTCGGGCCCGTGGTCGCCGAGCCCGCAACCGTCGGGGCGGTGGTCGTCGGGCCGGTGGTCGTCGAGCCCACGGCCGTGCTGCCGCCCGCCGAACCCGCCGCCGAGCGCCCCGCGCTGCCGCCCGCCGCCCCGCGCACCCCGGGCGTCATCTGGGACGAGCAGCAGCTCCTCGCCTTCGCCACCGGCTGCCTGGCCGACGTCTTCGGCCCCGAGTTCGCCGAGATAGACGGCCACACCAAGCGCGTCCGGCTGCCCGCACCGCCGTACCACTTCGTCACCCGCGTCACCGCCCTCCAGGCCGAGACCGGCGTGTACGAGCCGTCCTTCATCCGCACCGAGTACGACGTGCCCGAGGACGCCTGGTACGCGGTGGACGGCGGGGTGCCGCCGGCCGTCGCCATCGAGGCCGGGCAGTGCGACCTCCTGCTGATCAGTTACCTGGGGATCGACTTCCGCAACAAGGGCGAGCGCGTCTACCGGCTGCTCGACAGCAAGCTGGTCTTCCACGGCGACCTGCCGCGCACCGGCCAGACCCTGCGCTACGACATCTCCATCAACCGGTTCGTCCGCCAGGGCGACACGACCCTCTTCTTCTTCAGCTACCTCTGCTACGCCGACGGCGAGCTGATCCTCGAACTCAAGGACGCCTGCGCCGGGTTCTTCTCCGCGGCGGAGCTGGCCACCCCGCTCGGCGTGGTCATCACGGAGAAGGAGAAGCAGCGGCGGGCGGCGCTGACGAAGACCTGGTTCAAGCCGCTGGCGGACACGGACCGGAACCATCTCACCGCGGCCGACCTGGAGTTGCTCGCCGAGGGGAAGCCGGGCGAGGTCTTCGGACCGCACCACGCCCAGGACCCCGGCCTCAATCCGGCCCTGCGGCTGCCCGACGCCCGGCTGCGCATGGTCGACGAGATCCGCATCGACCGCACCGGCGGTCCGCGCGGGCTCGGCGCGATCACCGCGTACAAGCGTCCGGAGCCGGACGCCTGGTACTTCGAGTGCCACTTCCCGGACGACCCGGTGCTGGCCGGCTCGATGGTCGCGGAGGGCGCGGTGCAGACCCTCCAGGCCTACCTCCTCCACCAGGGCATGCACCTGGTGCTGCCGGACGCCCGCTTCCAGACCATCATCGGCCTGGAGACCGAGGTCCAGGTGCGCGGCCAGATCACCCCGGAGCACCGGGAGATCCGGTACGAGATCGAGGTCATGGAGCTGACGCTGCTGCCGCGGCCGTCCGTGATCGCGGACATCCTGGTGTACCTCGGCGACAAGCCGGTGATCCGGATGCGGAACTTCGGCATCCAGGTCCGGGAGAAGGACGGCACCCCGTACCGCCCGCCGCTCGGCGGTGTCCCCGAGTTCCTCGGCCGCCGCAACCGCTCCGGCGAGCCCGCGATGATCAACGAACTGCACCTGGCGCACGCCGCGAAGGGCGACCTGGGTACGGCGATGGGCCCGGAGTTCGACGTCTACCGCGACAGCCGGGCGCCGTACATCCCCAACGGGGACTTCCAGTTCGTCGACCGCATCATGCACCTCAAGGGCACGCGTGGTGAGTTGAAGCCCGGCGCGGAGATGGTCACTGAGTACGACTCCCCCGCCGACGCCTGGTACTACGGCGCGAACTCCCACCCGCACATGCCCAACTGCGTCTACATGGAGACGTCGTTGCAGGCGGCGATCCTGCTCGGCTACTACCTGGGCGCCACCCTCAAGCAGCCGGAGACCCAGTACTCCATCCGCAACCTCGACGGCAGCGCGACGCTGGTCAAGGACGTGGACCTGCGGGGCAAGACCATCCGGCACCACTCCACGCTCCTGATGACCAGCGCGGTCTCGGGCGCTGTGCTCCAGAACTTCCGCTACGAACTCTCCGCCGACGGCGAGGTGTTCTACACCGGCGAGTCCCTCTTCGGTTACTTCAGCGAGGCCGCGCTCGCCCACCAGGTGGGCCTCGACAGCGGCACGTACGTCGCGCCCTGGATCGAGCAGGAGAAGCCGGAGAATGTCCGCCGCATCGAACTCCCGGACGACGCCCCGCAGTTCAGCGGCGAGCTGCGCCTCCCCGCCGGCCACTTCCACCTCGTCGACCACGTCGACCTGGTCGAGGACGGCGGCCGGCACGGCAGGGGATACCTCCACGGCAAGCGCGCGGTCCGGCCCGACGAGTGGTACTTCGACTGCCACTTCCACCGCGACCCGGTGATGCCCGGCTCGCTCGGTGTGGAGGCGATCCTCCAGGCGATGCGCCTGTACGTGCTGGAGCAGGGCCTGGCGGACGGTATCGAGCGCCCCCGGTTCGCGCTCGGCACCGGCATCGCCATGAGCTGGAAGTACCGGGGCCAGATCCTGCGCCACGACGGCGAGCTCAGCTTCGACGTGCACGTCAAGGAGGTCCGCCGGGACGGCGACCGGCTCGTCGTGATCGCCGACGCCGACCTGTGGAAGCCGGGCCTGCGCATCTACGAACTCACCGACGTGGCCATCGAGGTCCGTCCCGACGACACCCACGCCTGATGCTCCGAGGAGACGTCCGAGTCATGCACGCCCAGCCCACTCCGCTGCACTGGCAGGGAGCGAGCGCCCCGCACACCGACCCGGCGAGCATCTACGAGGCCCTGGCCGCCCTCGACCGCCCCTGTTTCGTGGTCCGCACCCCGCACGGCATCGGGGCGGCGGCCGGCGGCACCGCCACGGCGGACCCGCAGGGCCTGCCCCTGCTGGCCGCCGCCGCTCCGCTGCCGCCCCGCACCCTCGGCTCGCCCGCGTTCCTGGCCGCGCACGGCGTCCGGCACGCGTACATGGCCGGCGCGATGGCCGGCGGCATCGCCTCCGCCGACCTGGTGATCGCGCTGGCCCGCGAGGGCTTCCTCGCCTCCTACGGCGCGGCCGGACTGCTCCCGGAGACCATCGCGAAGGCGCTCACCCGCTTCGCGCGGGAGATCCCCGGTCTGCCGTACGCCGTCAACCTGATCCACAGCCCGAGCGAGGAGCGCCTGGAGCGTGAGGCGGTGGAGCTGTTCCTGCGTCACGGGGTGCGGTGCGTGGAGGCATCGGCCTTCATGAGCCTCAGCCCGCACGTGGTGCGCTACCGTCTGGCCGGCCTGCGCCGCGAGCCTTCGGGTGCGGTCGTGGCCGACCACCGCCTGATCGCGAAGATCTCCCGCCCGGAGACCGCCGAGCGCTTCATGCGCCCCGCGCCCGCCGCGCTGATCACCACCCTGCTCCAGCAGGGCCTGATCACCGCCGAGCAGGCGGACCTGGCCAAGTACGTGCCGATGGCCGACGACATCACGGTCGAGGGCGACTCCGGCGGCCACACCGACCGCCGCCCGCTCCCGGCGCTTCTCCCGACGATCCTGCGGCTGCGCGACACGGTCCAGCACGAGCACCGCTACCCGGTGCCCATCCGGGTGGGCGCGGCCGGCGGCCTGGGCTGCCCCGCCTCGGTCGCGGGCGCCTTCGCGATGGGCGCCGCGTACGTGGTGACCGGGTCGGTCAACCAGTCCTGTGTGGAGTCCGGCGCGTCGAAGGCCACCAAGGCGCTGCTCGGCGACGCCGGCATCGCGGACTGCGAGATGGCGCCGGCGGCCGACATGTTCGAGATGGGCGTGGAACTCCAGGTGCTGAAGAAGGGCACCCTGTTCCCGATGCGCGCCAAGCGCCTGTACGAGCTGTACCAGGCGTACGACGGTCTGGAGGCCCTCCCGGCGGCCGAGCGCACCAAGCTGGAGACGCAGGTCTTCCGCCGTCCGCTGGAGGACGTCTGGCAGGAGTGCGTCGGCTACTTCACCCGCCGCGACCCCGAGCAGCTGGCCCGCGCCGCCGGAAACCCGAAGCGGCGGATGGCGCTGGTCTTCCGCTGGTACCTGGGTATGGCCTCCCGCTGGTCCACGACCGGCGACCCGGACCGCGTCCTCGACTACCAGGTGTGGTGCGGCCCGGCCATGGGCGCCTTCAACGACTGGGTCACCGCCAGCTACCTCAAGGCTCCCGGCAACCGCCGCGTGGCGGACGTCGCCCACCACCTGATGCGCGGCGCGGCCTTCCACACCCGCCTGGCCCAGCTGCGCGTCGCGGGCGTCCGCATCCCGTCCTCGGCGGCGGACTACCGCCCGGTCCCGCTGGAATCCCCCGCGCTGGAGGGCGCCCGATGACCCCCGACGATCTGGAGCGCCTGCTCGGCGACCCCCACGACACCGCCAACCCCCACGGCTTCGCGGCGGCCGTCGCCCGCGACGAACAGGACGCGTTCCCCGAGGAGTTGTGCGCGAAGCTGCGCGAGGCCGGCTTCCACCTCAACTACCTGCCCCGCGAGTGGGGCGGCCGCTTCGAGTCCTTCGACCGCAGCATGCTCCTGGTCCGTACGGCCGCCCGCCGGGACCTCAACGTCATGCCCGGCACGATGTTCGGCATCACCGCCGCCACCTGCCTCGCCCTGCACGGCTCGCCCGAGCAGCGCAAGCGGGCGGCGGAGATCCTCACCGAGGGCGGCGCGATCGGCTTCGCCCTCTCCGAGGCGCGGCACGGCAGCGACCTGCTGGCGAACACGGCCCGCCTCGAACCCACTGCCGACGGCTGGGCGTTGACGGGCGAGAAGTGGCTGGTCGGCCTGGGCCACCGCTGCGAGGCGGCCTACGTGGTCGCCAGGACGGGTGAGCGCGGCCCGGCCGCCTTCTCGGCGGTCTTCGTCGACCTCACCACCGCGGCGGACGGCCTGGACCGAGGCCCCCTGGTCCCGGCCGCCGGCATGCGCGGCATCGACTTCGCCGACCTGCGCTTCGACCGCTTCCCGGTCCCGCGCGAGGCCCTGGTGGGCCGGGAGGGCGAGGCGCTGGAGTCGGTGATGAAGGCGCAGCAGGTGGTCCGCGTGATGAGCATGGCGGGCAGCCTGGGCATCGCCGACACGGCGCTCCGCCAGACGCTGGACTTCGCGGCGGACCGAAGGGTGGGGCGGACGACAGTTCTGCGATCCCCTTACCCCAGGCGCGAGTTGGCCATCGCGTCGGCGGCCCTGCTGGCGGCGGATGCCACGGCGCTGGCGGCGTCGCGAGGCATCCACGTGGTCCCCGAGACCTTCAGCGTCTGGGGCTGCGCGGCGAAGCACGTGGTGGCGGAGAGCACGGACGACCTACTACGCCGCTGTGGTGGGGTGCTGGCATCGCATGCGGTGCTCCGAGACGGCTTGTTCCAGAAGCTCCAACGAGACGCGGCAGTCGTACGAGTGGTGGACACCAGCCCCCTGGCGAACCTCCGCTCTTTCGCAAGTCAACTGCAGCAAACCCTCTTCAGGGGCGCGGGGCTGAATCAATCAGCGGCTCCGCCGCGGGGCGCGACCAGCCCCCACGCACCCGCAGCCAAGGAACACATCCGAACCATCTTCAACCTCGAAGAACCGCTCCCTCCCTACGCCCCCGACCGTCTCGACCTGAACGCCCGCGGCTACGACCCGGTGACCATCGCACTCCCTCTCATCGCCCCCGAAGCCCTCGCCAGGCTCACGACCGCGGCCGACCACCCCACCGCCGAACTCGTCACCCGACTCGTCACCGCCGTCGGCGGTCTCCCGGCGGAGCTGGCGAACGCCGACCGGGACACCGGCCTCATAGACATGGCCGACCGCTTCACCTGGCTCCACGCGGCAGCGTCCTGCCTCCACCTCTGGTGGGCCAACGAATCGAACCCCTTCTTCACCACCGGCTGGCTGCAAGCCACCCTCGCCCACCTCCTCGCCAGAGCGACCGGCACCGATCCCCGCCGGGCGGGCGACGCCCAACTCCCCGCCCTCGACATCACCACCGACCTGCACGACCACGACCAGCTCTTCAGCGCCCTCCCCGTCCACCTCGCCTGACCGTCGGAGACACCCCGTGCCGAAGAAGGACCTCACAGAACTCGCGGTCCGGCTGGAGAACCACCTCGGCGATCCACACGACCCCGCGAGCCGGATGCCGTACGCGAAAGTCCTGGAGTACGACGAACGGGAGGACTACCCCTACGAGTTCGTCAACCTGCTCCAACGCTGGGGCGCCCTGGACCACTCCCTGCCCCGTGCCCAGGGCGGCAAGGCCGGCGACGTGGAGGTCGGATTCAACCTGATGCGGCTGATCGCCCGCCGTGACCCGACCACCGCCACCGCGTTCATCATCACCAGTCTCAGCTTCATGCCCGCCTGGGTGGCCGGCACCGACGAGCAGAAGCGGGCCCTCGTCCAGACGGTCCAGCAGGGCACCCGCTATGCCTGGGGCCTGTCCGAGCGCAACCACGGCAGTGATCTCACCGCCAACGAGATGACCGCCGAGAAGACCTTCGGCGGCTACCTGCTCACCGGCGAGAAGTGGCTGATCGGCAACGGCCGGGTCGCCGACGGCCTGAGCATCCACGCCCGCACCGACCCGCGCGGCGGCCCCGCCGGCTACTCCGTGTTCGTGCTGGACAAGCGCCGTACGCCCGCCGGTGCGGTGGACGAGCTGCCGCGGGAGCGGATGCACGGGCTGCGCGGCCTCGACATGAGCGGTTTCCGGCTGGACCGCGTCTTCGTGCCCGACTCGGCCCTCGTCGGCCGGGAGGGGCAGGGCCTGGAGATCGCGCTCAAGACCTCGCAGACGGCGCGTGCGCTGATCAGCGGGATCGCGCTGTCGGCGGTCGACACGGGCCTCAGGGTGACGCTCGACTTCACCGAGGGACGGCAGGTGTTCGGCCGTACCGTCAGCGACATCCCGTACTCCCGGCGGCAGTTGACGGAGTGCTTCGCGGACCTGATGGTGGCGGACGCGATCAGTCTGGGCGCGGTCCGGGCGCTCCAGGTCGTGCCCGAGCAGACCAGTGTGTGGTCGTCGGTGGTGAAGTACTTCGTGCCGACGCTGCTGGAGCGGACGTTCGCCCAGCTCAACGTGGTCCTCGGAGCGCGCTTCTATCTCCGGGACCACCCCCACTACGCCATCCACCAGAAGATGATGCGCGACCTGCCGGTGGCGAACTTCGCCGACGGCAACACGGTGGTGAACCTGAAGAACATCGCCCTTCAGCTGGAGGGACTCCTCGCCGCCGGGCCGAGCGCGGCAGCCGAGGAGCGGGCGGCCGTGCTCTTCGGCATCGACCGGGAGCTGCCGCTGTACCGCCCGTGGGACCAGGAGTTGTTCAGCCGGGGCCAGGACGACGCGCTGCGGGCCGCGCCCGCCGCACTCGCCCGGCTTCGCGGTCTGGCCCGGGAGGGCGACGAGAAGGCCTGGCTGGAGCGGTCCGCGGCGGTCGCCGCCGAACTCCTCGCGCACGGCGACTCGTTGCGCGAGCGGACGGCGCAGCTGAAGTCCGCGCTCGGCCGCGAGTACGGCCAGTCGGCCGAACTCTTCGACCTGGCCAAGGAGTACTGCCTGCTGCACGCCACCGCCGCCTGCCTGCACACGTACGTCCACTCGGCGGCCGCCCTCGACGACCCGCTGCCCAGCGGCGCCCTGCTGCTGCTTCAACTGGAGCGGCTCCGGCGCCACTTGAGGCCGCACGAGACCGTCACGGACGCGGCCGTGGTCGACGACGTGATGCGGGTGCTGCGCCGGCTGCACCAGGAGGACCGGCTGTTCTCGTACTGGCAGTTCCCGCTCGCCGAGCGCGGTGGGCTGCCCGCGGCCCGCCGCTGAGATGTCCGACCGTCACCTGTGGCTGCTGCCCGAGGCGGCCGCCGACACGTTCATCGCGCGGCTGGGCGGGACGGCTCTGCTCTCCGGCGAGGAGCGGGCGCGCTGCGAGCGCGCGCTCTCGCAGCAGTTGCGGCGGCGCCGGCTGGCCGCCCGGCTGCTGGCCCGGCACGCGCTGGCCGAGCGGTCCGGCCGGCCGCCCGCCGCGTGGCGGTTCCGCACCACCGGGGACGGCCGTCCGGAGCCGGAGCCGGCCCATGACGGGCTGCGGTTCAACCTGACCCACACGGACGGCCTGATCGCCTGTGTGGTGACCGACACCGGCCGCGCCTGCGGGGTGGACGCCGAGCCGTCGCCGGCGGGTGCGGACGCGCTCGCGCACCTGCCCCGGTTCTTCGCCCCCGCCGAGCGGGCGGAGCTGGCACGGGCGCCGCGGGAGGAGCGGGCGGCCCTGGTCGCCGCGTACTGGGTGCTCAAGGAGGCATACCTGAAGGCGCTCGGCACCGGACTGCGCCGCGAGCTGTCCGGCATCGCCTTCACCCATCCGGCCGCCGCCCCGCACATCGCCGTGCACGACTCCGAACTGATCGCCCGGTACTGGCACTTCGACCTGGTCCATCCGACCCCGGGTCACGTGCTGGCCGTGGCCAGCGAGCGGTCCCGTCCCGACGGCCTGACCACCACCGTCCTGTCCTGCTGAAGCCCGTCCGGCTGAAGCCTGTCCTGCCGAAGCCCGTCCTGCCGAAGCCTGTCCTGTTGAAGAGCGAGGAGCACCGATGTCCGTCAAGCCCAGCATCGCCGTCGTGGGCGGTGGAGTGGCCGGCCTCTCCGCCGCCTACGCGCTGCGCGAGCACGCCCAGATCACCCTGTTCGAACGCGAGGACCGGTTCGGCGGCCACGCCAACTCGGTGGAGGTCGAGGACGCCGGCCGCGTCCTGGGCATCGACACCGCGTTCGTCGTCTTCAACCGGCCCGCCTATCCCAACCTTTCGGCGTTCTTCGAGGAGTTGGAGGTACCGGGCAAACAACTCCTCAGCGGTTTCAACTTCTTCGACCTCAGCAACGGTCTGCAGTACGGCAGCGAGGAGATGGACCTGCCGGAGGAGGAGGTCCGGGCCCGCTACCCGGAGTACTTCCAGACCATCTGGCGGGAGGCGCGGCGGTTCCACGAGGAGGGCCGGCACGACTTCTTCCGCAAGCTCACCGACATGCCGATGGGCGAGTACCTGGACCGGGGCGGCTACAGCGAGGAGTTCCGGTACGGCTACTTCATCCTGCTGTGCAGCGCGGTGTGGTCGGTGCCGGCCGAGCTGATCTGGGAGATGCCGGCCACCACCGTCATCGCGTTCTTCATGGCGCACGACGAGAGCGGCCTCGGCGGCCGCCGGGTCGACTGGCGGACCGTGGAGGGGGGTTCGATCTCGTACGTGCGCAAGGTGCTCGCCGCGATCGATCCGAAGACGCGGCTGTCGGAGCCGGTCGTCGGCGTCCGCCAGGAGCCGGACGGGGTCGTGATCCGCACCGGGAACGGCGCGGAGCGCTTCGACCACGCCGTGCTCGCCACCCACGCCGACGTGACCCGCTCGCTCCTTGAGAACCCGACCCCGGCCCAGCGCGACCTGCTGGCGCCGCTGCGCTACAACGCGTCCACGGTGATCCTGCACACCGACCCGTCCGTGATGCCGGCCGGCCGGGACCGCTGGGAGGCCTGGAACTACGGCAAGGTGACCGTCGACGGGCGACCGCGCACCTACGTGGCGTACTACATGAACAAGCTGCACGGCTTCGAGTCGGCGACGGACTACTTCGTCACCCTGGACTACCCGCTGGAGGTCGACGAGGCGGCCGTCATCCGGCGGTTCCACTACGAGCACCCGATGATCGACATGGCGATGCGCACCGCCCAGCAGACCATCTACGCGGTCAACGAGGGCCCTCGGGTGAAGCTGTGCGGCTCCTACTTCCACTCCAAGCAGCAGTACTGGGACCAGATCGGCTCCCACGAGGCCGCGTTCTCCTCCGGCAAGGAGGCGGCGGCCCAGCTGCTGCGGGAGTTCGGCGCCTAGCTACGGCGTGTGCCGGTGTGCCGACTCGTTCTCCTGGGCCATGCGGCGCAGCGCCATCAGCGCGGGCTCCAGGAGGACGGTCAGCAGCAGGGCGCGCTCGGCGGCCTCCAACGGGTCGTCGATGCCGTCGAGCTGGTCGAGGTCGAGGGCCGCGGTGCGTTCGGCGAGGCGGGCGTACGGCAGGAGGGTGTGCCAGTCCAGGGGGACGCCGAGCGAGCGGAGCGAGGTGATGGTCTCGGCGAGGGTGGCGCGGTCGGGTGCGTTCTGGTGCACCTTCCAGCCCAACTCCTTGACCAGCGCGTCCACTTCGGCGGTCTCGGGGGCGGCCTCGGCCGTGTCGGCGGGCAGCCGGATCGTGCCCAGGGCGAGGCCGAGGAGCCGGTGGGTGTCGCCGTCGTGCTCGCCGAGCGCGTCCAGGACCTCGCGGGTGGCGCTGACCGAGAGGCCGCGGACGCCGGTCAGGGCGCGGATCAGCCGGAGCCGCCGCAGGTGCTGCTCGTCGTACTCGGCCTGGGTCGCGGCGGTCTGACGGCCCGTCGGGAGCAGGCCCTCGCGGAGGTAGTACTTGATCGTCGTGACGGAGACGCCGCTGCGGCGGCTCAGCTCGGACATGCGCATCGGGTTCGGCTCCGCTCTCGCGTCGGTATCGGCCCCGTTCCACCGGACGACACCTCGGCACTGGAAATTGGATACCCCTACTGTCTAACATGGATAGTAGAGGTATCCAATTTCTTCCCACGGGAGAAGGCCGCGCCATGCCCACCCTGCGCTGGACCACCGTCAACACCCCCGCACCCGACGCCGAGGCGTTCGTCATGGCGTCCCGCCTGGAGGTCCGCTCCCTCAAGGACATGCCCCGCTTCTTCGCCAAGTCGCTGGTGGCGTGGAAGCAGGTCACCGGGGCGCCCGGCGCGTACGGCGCCTCGCTGATCGCCGAACCCCTGAAGCGCACCTTCTGGACGCTGTCCGCCTGGGAGGACAAGGACGCCCTCTACCGGTACGCCCGGACCGAACCGCACAAGTCGGTGATGACCGGCCTGCGCCCCACGATGAAGGGCTCGGTCTTCACGTTCTGGCAGGTCCCGGCGGCCGAGCTGCCCATCGACTGGACGGACGCCCGGCGCCGGCTCGCCGAGCAGGAACGCGCCGACTCCTGAACCCCGCCCGCCCCGAGCCCCCATGAGCCCCTTCGCTAGGAGCCCTCTGCCATGACCCTGTCCGAAGAGAGCCCGGTCCTCGACGAGGAGCCGGCCGCCCAGGTCGCCGCCCCGGGGCGCCGGGTGCCGCTGTGGCTCGCGATCGTCGCGTGCAGCGTGCCGATGTTCATGGTCGCGCTCGACAACCTCGTCGTGTCGACCGCCCTGCACACCCTCGCCGTCGATCTGCAGGCGAACACCCAGGAACTCCAGTGGTTCGTCAACGCGTACGTGCTGAGCTTCGCCTGCCTGCTGATGACGGGCGCCGCGCTCGGTGACCGGTTCGGCCGCCGGACGGTGTTCGTCATCGGTGTCGCCGTGTTCACGCTGGCCTCCATCGGCTGCGGACTGTCCGACACCAGCGCCCAGTTGATCACCTTCCGGACGGTCCAGGGCTTCGGCGCGGCGGCCGTGATGCCGCTGTCGCTGACCCTGCTCTCGCAGGCGGTGCCGGAGAAGCTGCGCGGGCTGGCGCTGGGCGTCTGGTCCGGGGTGAGCGGGCTCGCCGTGGCCATGGGCCCGGTGGTCGGCGGCGCGGTGGTCGACGGGCTGGACTGGCGCTGGATCTTCTGGATCAACGTGCCGGTGTGCGTGGTCGCGATACCGCTGGTGCTGTTCGCCCTGAAGGAGAGCTCGCTGCCGGGCGTCCGCCTCGACCTGGTCGGCATGGTGCTGGCGGCGGCCGGGCTGTGCGCGGTGGTGTGGGCGATCGTGCACGGCGAGCCCGACGGCTGGACCTCCGCGAAGGTGCTGGGCGCGTTCGCGGGCGGCGCGGTGCTGCTCGCCGCGTTCGTGGTCTGGGAGTCCCGGACCGACGAGCCGATGCTGCCGCTCTCCTTCTACCGGGTGCGGGCCTTCACCCTCACCAACATCGTCTCGGCGACCATGTACTTCGGTGTCTTCGGCTCACTGTTCCTGCTCGCCCAGTACCTCCAGATCGTGCCCCCGCGCTCCCCCCTGGAGGCCGGTGTCCGCACCCTCGCCTGGACGCTGATGCCGATGTTCGTGGCCCCGGTGGCCGGTCTGATCACGGACAAGGTCGGCGGCGGCCGGCTGATGGCCCTCGGTCTCTTCCTGCAGGGCGTCGGCCTCGGCTGGATCAACCTGGTCGCCGGCACCGACACCGCTTACCCCTCGCTGGTCGGCCCGATGATCGTGGCCGGCATCGGCATGGGCTTCGTGTTCGCGCCGACGGCGGCGGTGGTCCTCGGCTCGGTGGCCAAGGAGCACGCGGGCAAGGCGTCCGGCGCCAACACCACCGTCCGCGAGATCGGCGGCGCGCTCGGCATCGCCGTCCTGAGCACGGTGTTCGTGACGTACGGCAGCACCGAGGGCCCGCAGCAGTTCGTCGACGGACTCCACCCGGCCGTCTGGGTCGGTGTCGCGGTGGTCTTCTTCGGCGCCCTGTGCGCGCTGGGGATCCCGCGCCGGCCGCGCCTGGTGGACGAGCAGGCCTGAGCCCCGCTCCGGGCGGAGGCACCCCGTCGGGGCGCCTCCGCCCATTTCGCGTTCAGCCGGCGATGATCTCCGCGAACCGCTCCGCGCCGACGTTGCCCCCGGACAGGACGACCCCGATCCGGCGCGGCAGCGGCGCCACTTGGTGGGCGAGCAGCGCGGCCAGGCCGCTGGCGCCGCTCGGCTCCAGGACGGTCTTCAGCCGCTCGAAGGCGAACCGCATCGCGTCCCGGATCTGGTCGTCGGAGACCAGCGAGATGTCGTCCACCAGGCGCTGGTTGACGGAGAAGGTCAGCTCGCCGGGGATGTCCGCGGCCTGGCCGTCGGCGATGGTGCGGGGTACCGGGATCGACACCCGGTGCCCCGCCGCCAGGGACCGCCGGGTGTCGTCGCCGGCCTCCGGCTCGACCCCGACGACCCGGATCCCGGGCAGCAGCCCCTTGGCCGCGGTGGCACTGCCCGCGATCAGCCCGCCGCCCCCGACGGGCACCACCAGGGCGTCCAGCTCGCCGACCTCCTCGATGAGTTCGAGAGCGGCCGTGCCCTGCCCCGCGATGACGTGCGGGTGCTCGTACGGCGGGATGAGCGCGAGCCCGCGTTCGGCGGCGAGGGCCTCGCCGATCGCGACCCGGTCGCCGGTGTAGCGGTCGTACGTCACGATCTCCGCGCCGTATCCGGCGGTCGCCTCCAGCTTGGCGCGCGGGGTGTCCTCGGGCATCACGATGACGGCGGTGGTGCCGAGTTCGCGGGCGGCGAGGGCGACGGCCTGGGCGTGGTTGCCGGAGGAGTAGGCGGCGATGCCCTGGGCGAGCTGCGCGGGCGACAGCCGGGACGCGGCGTTGTACGCGCCCCGGAACTTGAAGGCGCCGATGCGCTGGAGGTTCTCGCACTTCAGGAAGACCTCGGCACCGACCAGCTCGTCCAGGGTGCGCGAGCGCAGCACGGGGGTGCGGTGGGCGACTCCCTTGATCCGCGCCGCCGCGTCGTGCACGTCCTGGAGGGTGACGGGCGGGGTGTCGGGCATGTTCGTCCTCCGTTCCGGGCGCCGCGGGGCGCCGGTTGAGCGCCGGTTGAGCGGCCGACGGTCTGGAATTATTGTCTATCATCTGGACTGGAAGTCCAGACCCGATCCCGGCGGGGGCACCGATGACAGACGGACCGGCAGCAGCGAGCGGCACGGACGCGGCGCGGGCCGAGCAGGACGCGATCATCGCGGCGCTGTCCCCGGTCGTCGACGGGATCGTGGCGACCTTCGGCTCCTTCTGCGAGGCCGTCGTCCACGACTTCCGCCGCCCGGAACGCTCCGTCGTGGCCCTCGCCGGGTCGGTCACCGGCCGGGGTGTCGGCGGGTCGATGAGCGAGATCGGCATGAAGCTGCTGGCGGCCGGCGACGAGGCACGCGACGAACTGAACTACCTGACCCGCACCCGGGACGGGAAGCTGGTCAAGTCGTCCACGATGGTGCTGCGCGACTCGGGCGGTACGGCGTTCGGGGCGCTGTGCGTGAACCTCGACGTCACGGCCGTACACCAGGTACACGCGCTGGTCGGCGGCCTCGCCGGGGTCACCGCCGCCCCCGAGGCACCGCCGACCACCACCTTCGGCGACGACATCAGCGCCGTCCTGGACTCGATCGTCGACGCCCGCCAGCTCCGCCGACCCAAGCCCTGGCCCCAACTCACCCGCGAGGAAAGGCTGGAGCTGTTCCGGGACCTCGACCGGCAGGGCGTCTTCGCGGTGCGCGGCGCGGTCCAGCAGGTCGCCGGGCGCCTCGGCATCTCCCGGGCCTCCGCCTACACCTACCTGGCCGCGGCACGCACCGGCTGACCAACCGAACGTTCACACGCACCGGCTGACCGGCCGGGCGTTCAACCGATCGGTTGAATCCGGGTTCCACCGCCCGCGCGCGGCCGGATCCGTCCGGCCGACGCGGAGGCCAGGCCCGGGCGACGAGACTCGGCAGGTCACTCGAACCCCCGGCAGAGAGGTCTCCGCACCGTGTCCAGCCTCAGCAGACGACATGTCCTCACCACCGCGGCCGGAGCAGGCGCCGCCCTCGCCCTCGGCGGACTCACCACCGACGCTGCCGCCGCGGCGGCAGCCGCCGGCCGGGGCGGCGGGGCCGAAGAGACGCGGACACTCGACGAGTTGTACCGGGCCGCGCTCGCCGAAGGCGGCAAGCTCGTCGTCTACGCCGGCGGCGACACCCCCACCCAGCAGGACGGTACCAAGGCCGCGTTCCTCGAGCGCTTCCCCGACATCGACCTGACGATCGTCGTCGACTACAGCAAGTACCACGACGTCCGCATCGACAACCAGCTCGCCACCGGCACCCTCGTCCCGGACGTCGTACAGCTCCAGACCCTCCAGGACTTCGTCCGCTGGAAGGAACAGGGCGAGCTGCTGCCCTACCGGCCGGCCGGCTTCGGCACGGTCCACGACGGGTTCAAGGACCCGCAGGGCGCCTGGGTCGGCATCGCGGTGATCGCGTTCAGCTTCCTGTACGGCACGGCCGCGGCGGGCTCGGGCGCGCCGCGCACCCCGCTCGACCTGCTCGACCCGAAGTGGAAGGGCCGGATCGCGTCGTCGTATCCCCATGACGACGACGCCGTCCTCTATCTCTACGCGCTGTACGCGCAGACGTACGGCTGGGAGTGGGTGGCGAAGCTCGCCGCCCAGGACGTGCGGTTCGCGCGCGGCAGCAACTCCCCCGGTGACGCGGTCGGTTCGGGGCTGAAGCCGATCGGGATCGGCGGCGCCGGCGCCCCGCTCGGGACCGGTCCGGTCCGATGGGTGCTGCCCGCGAAGGCGCCGTTCATGGCCTGGGGCCAGCGCGCCGCGATCCTCAGGCAGGCCGCCCGGCCGGCCGCCGCCAAGCTCTACCTCAACTGGCAGCTGTCCGCGGCCCAGCAGCGGACGTCCTTCAACGGCTGGTCGGTACGCACCGACATCGCGCCCCCGGCCGGTCAGCAGCCCGTCTGGGAGTACCCCAACGCCCACCTGGACGGCTTCCCCCGCTTCATGGCCGACCGGGCGGCGGTCGAGCGCTGGAAGCAGACCTTCGCCCTGTACTTCGGCGAGGTGACCGGCGCCCCCACGCCCGGGGTCCTGGGCCTGCACCCGGGCGCCTGACCCAGGCGGCTCTTCACACCCGCCCTACAGGCCACGGATAGAATCGATCACCCAGTCCGAGGAGATCCGTGGGAGTTCCGCCGTGCCCGACCGACTCCCCTCCGGGCCGCGCGGTTTCCGGCTCCGGCTCGAACAGGCTCCGCACCTGATGTTCTTCGTGATGCTCGGTGCCGCCGTCGTCCGGCTGGTGGAGCTGGGCGGCGCGCTGTGCGTGGACATGGTCCTCGTCAGCGCGCTGCTGACCCTGGTGTACTCGGCGGGCCTCGCGGTGTGGCAGCGGCTGGTCCGGGCCGGGCGGCACGGATGGGTGGTGGCGCTGCTCGGCCTGTGGGCGGTGCTGGTGCTGCTCGCCCCGCAGCCGCTGACCATGGCGTACGCCTGGTGCGGTGTGCCGCTGGCGCTGGCGGCCCTGCGCGCCCTCGGACAGCGCTCGGCGGTCGTCGCGGTGGCCGTCATCACCGTCGTACTGGGCGGGCGGCTCATCGGGACGGCCCACCGGTTCGACCCGGAGATGGGGCTGATCCCGGTGGCGGCCGTGTGGGGCACGGTCGCCCTCTACCGGGTCCAGCAGCGGGACTCGGCCGAACGGCGGCGGCTGATCGAGGAGTTGCGCGGCACGCGGGCGGTGCTGGCCCGGCAGCAGCGGCAGGCCGGGGTGCTGGCGGAGCGCACCCGGATCGCCCGGGACCTGCACGACACCCTGGCCCAGGAGCTGGCGGGCGGTCTGATGCTGCTCCAGGCGGCCGAGCGGGACTGGGAGGGCCGGCCGGAGGCCGCCCGTACCCGGGTCCGGGCGGTCGCCGACGGGCTGGCCGCCCATCTCACGGAGACGCGCCGCATCATCCACGGGCTCACGCCCAGCGCGGTCGCGGAGACCGGTCTGGCGGAGTCGCTGCGGCGGCTGTGCGAGCGGGCCGAGGCGGAGGGCACGGCGGCACGGGTGCGGTTCCGGCACACCGGCCGCGGGCCGGTCGACGAGGACACGGCCACCGCGCTGCTGCGGGTCACCCAGAGCGCGCTGGCGAACGTGCGCGAGCATGCGCACGCGGTGCATGTGCGGGTGGCGCTGCGGCAGCTGGCCGACCGGGTCGAACTCGAAGTCGCCGACGACGGCATGGGGTTCGTCCCCGGCACGCCCGGGACGGCGGACCGGCCGGCCCGCGGCTACGGGCTGCCGGCGGCCCGGGCGCGGCTCCGGGAGCACGGCGGCGAACTGCACGTCACCAGCGCACCGGGCGGCGGCACCCGGATCCACGCCGTCGTCCCCGTCCGCTCCCTCACCGCCGCGTCCCCGGCCGCCGTCCGATGAGCGGGCTGCGTCTACTGATCGCCGACGACCACGCCGTGGTACGGGCCGGGCTGCGCGCCCTGCTGGAGGGCGAACCGGACCTCGCGGTGGTCGCGGAGGCCGGCAGCGCGGAGGACGGGATCAGGCTGGCCGTCGAACTGCGGCCGGACGTCGTCCTGATGGACCTGCGATTCGCCGCGGATCCCGCGGGCGGCCTGGACGGCATCGAGGCGGCCCGTCGGCTGAGCATCGAGGCGCCGGGGGTGCCGGTGCTGATGCTGACCAGCTACTCCGGCCGCGCCGACGTCCTGCGCGCGCTGGCGGCCGGGGCCCGCGGCTACGTCCTCAAGGCCGGGCCGCCCGAGGAACTGTTCCGGGCGGTACGCGGCGCGGCCCAGGGCACGGTGGCCCTCGCCCCCGAGGTGGTCGGCGGACTCGTGAGCCAAGCGGTCAGCCCGGAGCCGGAGTTGACGGACCGTGAGGTGGAGGTGGTGACCCTGCTGGCGCGCGGGCTGGGCAACCGGGCCATCGCACAGTCGCTCTTCCTCGGCGAGGCGACCGTCAAGACCCATCTGGTGCGCATCTACCGGAAGTTGGGGGTCGAGAACCGCGCGGCGGCCGTCTCGGAGGCGGTACGGCGCGGACTGCTCGAGGTCGGCGGGCCGCGCTGAGCGCTCCGCCGGCAGTGCCGCGATCTGCCGTCTGCCGACCGGACCCGCTCAGCCGATCTCGACCACCCGCGCCCAGGCGGGCGGTGCGTCCGGTACGTAGTCGGAGTCGTCCTCCCGCCACGACGTGCCGTACTGCCGGGGGAACAGGCCCACCACCGTCCGGCAGGCCGGCTGTGTCTCCGGCCAGGGTGTCTGCCCGTCGGTGAGGGCCACCACGACGTCCGGGGCCGGCCGCGCCCGCAGCGCCCTGGCGAAGCCCGCGCGCAGATCCGTACCGCCCCCGCCGACGAGCGCGATGCCCTCCGCGCGGCACAGCGGCTGCACGGTCCGGGCGGCCGCGTCGCAGGACAGCACGGAGACCAGGTCCCGGCGGCCGCCGACGGCGCGGGCGATCGCGGCCACCTCCAGCAGGGCGCTGCCCAGTTCGGCGTCGCTGACCGAGCCGGAGGTGTCGATGACCACCGAGACCCGGGGCGGGCGGCGGCGCAGGCTCGGCAGGACGACACCGGGCAGGCCGGTCGAGCGGCGCGACGGGCGGCCGTAGCTGTAGTCGTCGCCTGCGCCCGCGGCCGAGGCCGCCGAGCGGACCGCCGCACCCAGCAGCTCCCGCCAGGGCTGCGGCGGATGGAAGACGTCCTCGGCCCAGCGCCGCCAGCCGTCCGGGGTGCTGCCCGGGCGGCCGGTGATGGCCTGCGCCACCCGGAACCGGACCCCGTCCCGCTCCTGCTCGCTGAGGCCGTGCGCGCCGTCCGGCCCCAGGTCCCACTCCCGGTCGCGGCCGTCGGCGCCGCTGCCGCAGTCCAGCCAGGTGAGGTCCTGCGTCAGCGGTCCGAGCCGGAACTGACGCAGGTAGTCCTCCATCAACTGGCCTTCGTCCAGCCGCAGCATGTACGGCCGGACGGCCCCGCGGGGCTGCACCAGCCCGTCGCCGTACGCGTCGTCGTTGATCTCCAGGTCCGCCGCGATGTTCATCCGCAGCCGCTCGCCTGCCCCGGTCAGCCCGCGTTCCCTGGCGACCCGGTCGCTGCGCGCGTGGTGCTCACGCAGCAGGTGCGAGACCTCGTGCACCCACACCGCGGCCAGGTCCTCCTCCGGCATCCGGTCCACGAACGCGGGCGAGACATAGCACCGCCAGTGCTTGTCGACGGCCATGGTCGGCACCAGCCGGTCCGCCACGACGTGCAGGGCGAACAGGGCCGTGGCGAGGTAGGGCCGGGCCCGGGCGGCCTGGAGCCGGGCGGCGTAGAGCTTGTCCAGGTCCAGTGCCCCGGCCGCTTCGATGCCCGGTTCGGCGTTCATCGGCGCGCCTTCGCCGCGACGCGTTCGGCGGCCCGGTCGGCGCGCTTGGACACGGACACCGCACCCGCG
Organism: Streptomyces sp. NPDC001980; assembly: GCF_040296885.1. Classification (NCBI taxonomy): domain Bacteria; kingdom Bacillati; phylum Actinomycetota; class Actinomycetes; order Kitasatosporales; family Streptomycetaceae; genus Streptomyces; species Streptomyces sp. NPDC001980. The sequence goes on from NZ_JBEOYD010000014.1 coordinate 42,796, forward strand.
AGCCGTTCGACGGCCGCCGGGACGTCCCAGTCGTCCCGGCGCAGCGCGGCCAGCGTGGTGGCGGGGACGACCACGAGGTCCGGGGCTCCGGTGTCCAGAGCCCGCACCAGCAGGGCCCAGGCCGCGTCCCAGCGGGCCCGGTCCGGCCGTTCGCGGACCGCCGCGACCACGCCGTCGAGCACGGCCTGGCGCAGATCGCCGCGCTCGGGCAGGTCGGCCGCGTCCGGGTCGGCGAGCAGCGTCTCCGGGTCCGGGAGTTCCATCCGGTCGACGCTCGCCAGCAGTTCGAGCCCCGGGCCGTCCCCCACCGTCCCCCTGACCAGGAGGGAGAGCACGTCCCGGGAGGAGCCGGATGCGTGCGCGAAGGCGACCAGGCGCAGGGTCATGTCCCAGCTGCGGGGTGACGGCCAGGCTCCGCCCCGCCGCATCTCGCCGTTCGGCAGCCGGTGGACGAGCGTGGGGCGGGTGGTGAGCAGGCCGCACACCGCGCGGCGCGCGAAGTCCACGGCGGCGGGCAGCCGGTCCGGGTCGAGCCGGGGCAGGGTGGCCCGGGGCCAGGTGCCGCCGAGGCCGCGGACGACGACCTCGTGGTCGTGGGCCCACTGGAGGTGCACGAACCGGTTGGCCAGCGGCGGGCTCAGCTCCCAGCCGTCGGCGGCCGAGGACCGCGGGTTGGCGGCGGCCACGATCCGTACGCCGGGCGGGAGCCGGAGGGCGCCCACGCGACGTTCGAGGACCAGCCGGAGCAGGGCGGCCTGCACGGCGGGGGGTGCGGTGGACAGTTCGTCGAGGAACAGCAGGCCCCGGCCGGCCCGCACCAGCCGTACCGCCCAGTCCGGCGGGGCCATCGGGACGCCCTGGACGGCGGGGTCGTCGCCCACGACGGGCAGACCGGAGAAGTCGGACGGCTCGTGGACGCTGGCGATCACCGTGGTCAGCGGCAGGTCGAGCGCCTCGGCCAGCCGGTTCAGGGCGGCGGTCTTGCCGATGCCGGGCTCGCCCCACAGGAGGACGGGCAGGTCGGCGGCGACGGCGAGGGTCAGCGCCGCCACCTGTGTGTCGGGCCGGGGTTCGGTGGTGGAGTCGCCGAGCAACGCCGACAGGGCGTCCGCGACGGCGAGTTGGTCGGGGGCATGAGTGGTCATGAGTGATCACCTGGGGATGTGAGAAGGCAAGTGGGTGGGTGTCAGCGCCGGTTGGCGGGGCGTGGGCCCAGGCGCGGGTCGCGGACGGACCGGCGTCGCCGCGCGCGGACGGGCCCGGTGCGGGATCCGACGAGGCCCGCCCGGTAGAGGCCGTACGCGATCCGGCGTTGCGCGGCCGCCTCCAGTTCGTCCTTCAACGGTCCGTCGCGCAGCACGGCTTCGGGCCCCAGCAGTCCTTCGACGACGGCCAGCGCGCCGGCGATGTCCCCGTGGTCGAGGCGTTCACGGACACCGGTGAGGCAGTCGGGGCGCCGGTGCGCCTCGTCGATGACCCGCAGGCAGGGCAGCGGCGGACCGCCGAGCGCCACCAGGAGTTCCTCGCGCCGCAGTTCGTCCGGGGAGTGGTCCAGCGGGGACAGCACCCCGTCGACCATGCCGATCCGGTGCGGGGCGCCCCGGCACTCCACGAGGCCTGGCTGCCGGGCCGGGTCGGGGTACGGGTCCCGGGCGGCCGGCGAGTGCCCGGGGACGAGCGCCGCGGCGACCAGCGGATGCAGCCGGCCGGCGTCGACCAACCCGGCGCGCAGCAGTTCCAGATCGGGGAGGAGCCAGGTCGCCGCGTCGGGCAGGACGGGCCGTACGCCGGTACCGGCGTCCCGGGCGGAGGCGTCCCGGGCGGTGGTCACGGTTCCGTCGGCCGCGAGGTGCAACGCGAGCCGCTGCCGGCCGCCCAGGCGTACGACGACGGTGCCGCTGTCCCGCCCCTCGGCGCCCAGCACGATCCGCGCCTCGTCCGCCCACCGCTCCGTGGCGCACAAAGCCCGCTCGGGGAACGGGAGTCGGCCGCCGGACGAGAGCCGTTCACCGCCCGTCGGCCGGTCGGCGCCCGACCGGGTCCGCAGGTCGACGGCGGCATCCGCGTCCCACAGATGGCGGTGCAGGTCGAAGCGGAACCGCCGGCTGGGGTGCGGATGCGGATGCCCCCGGGCGGCGGGCTCGCTCAGCGTGCCGTCCCACAGCGCGAGACTGATCCGCTGCCCGGCGTCCGCCCAGGCGGGCGGCGTCCGGACCACGAGGCACAGGGAGCCTTCGAGGGCGTCGTAGCGGGCGAGCGGCATGGTCAGCCCCGGCCGCAGCAGCCCGTCGGGCGCGATTCTCGGCAGATGCCAGCGCAGCAGGTCGGGTGCCAGCCGACGCAGGTCGGCACGGATCCGCTGCCGGGCGTCCCGGCCCCGCGCACGGGCCAGTTCGCGCAGGTCCAGGTCGACGTCGAAACCGGCGGCGGCACAGGCCCCCGCCCAGTCCCCGGCGGTGCGGCGGGCGGTCGCGGTCTCGATCATGGCGGGCGGCACGGCGAACTCGCGCACGCGCCGCCACAGCGAAAGGCGGGTGTCCCCGTCCGTGAGGTGAGTGGCCATCAGCACTCACCTGGCGTGGACGGGACCCCCAATCTGACAGCAGAGTGAGTGGTCATCGCCGGGAGCATACGACGGCCCCGTCCCGGCCGGCCAGCCAATTACGCACCGGCTCGGCACGTGACGCGGATCACCCCGGACGAGTGCAGCGTTCTGCCGCCCCCAGGGCCTTTTCCCAGGTGTAGGCAGCCGGGGAGAGCGGGGACCGTGGGAATGGAGCAGGCTCGGGCCGGTGAGTACGACGAGTTCGTGGCGGCCCGCTGGTCGGGACTGTGCCACCTGGCCCGTCTGCTCACCGGTGGCGATCGGCATCGGGCCGAGGATCTGTTGCAGGAGTCCTTGGTCCGGCTGTGGTTCGTCTGGCCGAAGGTCGCCGACGAGGCGCCGGAGGCGTACGTCCGGAAGGTCCTGGCACGTGCCGCGGCCCGCTCGGCGCGGCGCCGGTGGTGGGGCGAGCGCCCCGTGGAGGAGCTGCCCGAGGTCGCGGCGGCCGGCGACATGTCGGCGGTCGTCGCCGAGCGTTCCCGGCTGGAGGCCGCGCTGGCGCAGCTGACCCCGCGCCAGCGGGCCGCGGTCGTCCTGCGCTACTACCAGGATCTGCCCGACCGGCAGGTCGCCGAGGTGCTGGGCTGCCCGGTGGGCACCGCCCGGTCGCACGCGGCGCGCGGGGTGGCCCGGCTGCGGGAGCTGCTGGCGGACGCGATCGAGCCGGTGGGGTGAGGGAGAGGCCATGGATCACTTCGAGCGGCAGTTGACGCAGTTGATGCACGACGACCGGGACACGGCACCCTTCGAGCCCCGGCACCGGGACCGGCTGCGGGCCGGGGTGCAGGCGCGGCGGCGGATCCGGGCGGCCCAGCGGGCGGCCGGCGGTGTCGTCGCGGCCGCGGGGCTCGGCCTGGGCCTGTTCCTGTGGCCCCACTCCGGTGTCCGTGACGAGCCGAGCGCGCCGCACCCCTGGCCCGCGACCAGCCCCACCACCGGTACGGCACCGGCGCCGAGCCTCTCGCCCAGTGCGCCGGCCTCCGGTGCCACGGCCTCGGCGCCGCCGCCCGAGGACACGACCGCGCCCGGGGACACCCCGTCGGCGACGAGCGGGGGTACCGCCTCGTCGTCGCCGACCCCGACTTCGACCGCGACCTCGACGCCGACTTCCACCCCGGACGCGGGCACGACCCGGAGCGCCACGGAGGGCTCGTCCGGGAGCTCCACCGCCACCACGTTCCCGCCGTCGGCGCCCGCGACGCAGGGCCCCGACCCGTCGAACGGCTCGTAGACCGCGGTCGACCCGGCCGGACAGCGACCGAGCAGCGGCAGGACAGCGGCCGGTCGGCTGCCCGACACCCGGACGGCACCCCGTTCGCCCGTCCCCCGCCCTCAGCCCCCAGCCCCCAGCCCCCCACCGGGTGTGTCCTCGGCACGCCCTGAAATCGAGAACGAATGCGAAAAAATGTCATGAATCACCCTCGGGTCACCTTGCCGGTCCCGGCGCCGCCGCCTCCGGCGCACCGCGGCGAGCCGGTCCTCGACCTGGCCGTACCGGTGTTCAACGAGGAGACGGACCTGGAACCCAGCGTGCGGCGGCTCCACGCCCATCTGCGGGAGACGTTCCCGTATCCCTTCCGGATCACCGTCGCCGACAACGCCAGCACCGACGACACCCCGCTCATCGCGGCCCGGCTCGCCGCCGAACTGCCCGAGGTGGAGTGGATACGGCTGGCCGAGAAGGGCCGCGGCCGTGCGCTGCGGGCCGCCTGGTCGGCGTCGTCGGCGCCGGTCGTCGGCTACCTCGACGTGGACCTGTCGACCGGGCTCACGGCGCTGCTGCCGCTCGTCGCCCCGCTGATCTCGGGCCACTCCGACCTGGCCATCGGCACTCGGCTGGCGCCCGGCGCCCGGGTGGTGCGCGGCCCGAAGCGGGAGGCCATCTCCCGCTGCTACAACGTCCTGCTGCGCTGCACCCTGTCGGTGGGGTTCTCGGACGCGCAGTGCGGATTCAAGGCCGTACGCCGGGACGCCGCCGCGCGGCTGCTGCCGCTGGTGCGGGACCCCGGATGGTTCTTCGACACCGAACTGCTGGTGATCGCGGAGCGGGCCGGGCTGCGGATCCACGAGGTGCCGGTCGACTGGGTGGACGACCCGGACAGCCGGGTCGCGCTGCTGTCCACGGCGCTCGCCGATCTGCGCGGCATCGCGAGGGTCGGCCTGTCGCTGGCCCGTGGCACGCTGCCGCCGGGGCGGCCGCCACGGTCCTACGCCGTCCGCGCCACCGTCATGGCGCTCGCCCACCTGCTCCTGTACGCGGCACTGCGGCCGGCTTCCGCCGCACAGGTGACCAATGCCCTGTCCATGCTGGTCTGTTGGACACTCGCCCAGCCGGTCCTCGGCCGGCCCCCACTGCCTCCGCCGCCCGCGCTGCCCGCCCTGGCCGCCCGTCTGGCCGTCACCGCCGGCTCGCTCGCCGTCCTGCGGCACACGGCCCCCGGCACCGGCCTCCGCGCGGAACTCGCCGTACTCGCCGCCGCCCACCTGTCCCTCCTCCTCGCCCGGCCGGCCTTCGGCGGACGGCGACGCCGGACGGAGTCCGCGGCCTCATGACCACGCCCCTGAAGAGCACGGCACCTCCCCCGCCCGCCGCCTCCGGGACCGCCGCGCCGGGCCCCGGACAGCGCCTGCGCGCCACCGCCCGCCGCTACGGCCCGGTCCTCGCGATGTACGGGGTCCTGAAGCTCGTCGGCTTCGGCTCCTTCATGTATCTGCTGGACTCGGCCGGGGACTTCCGCAGGAAGCATCCGCGGTTCGGCGGCGGCGCGCACACCTGGGACGTGCTGGGCACCTGGGACGGCTGGTGGTACCAGCAGATCGCCCTGCACGGCTACCACCCCGCGCTGGTCCCGGTGCCCGGCGCCACCGGCTTGATCACCCTCCAGGGCAACTCGGCCGCGTTCTTCCCGCTCTACCCGGCGCTGATGCGGGTGGCGATGGAGGTCACCGGTCTCGGTCCGTTCGGTGCCGGGTTGCTGGTGTCGGTCGTGGCGTCGTTCGCCGCGGCGCTGGGGATCTTCGCGGTCGCCGCCTGGTTCGGCGGCCGGCGGGCGGGGCTGGCGGCGGCCGGGCTGTGGGCCGTGTGGCCGGGCTCCGGCGTGGAGTGGGCGGTCTACTCGGACTCGCTGTACGTGGCGCTGGCCGCCTGGGCCCTGTACGCCGTCCTGACCCGCCGCTGGCTGACGGCCGGGGTGCTGACCTTCACGGCCGGCCTCAACCGGCCCACCGCCGCGGCCCTGGTCGCCGCGCTCGCCCTGGCCGCGCTCCTGGCGCTGCGCCGCCGCGAGGACGGCGTCGCCCGTCCGCTGACCGCGATGCTCGTGGCCCCGCTGGGTCTGCTCGGCTATCTGGGCTGGGTGGGCCACCGCATGGGCGACTACGGCGGCTACTTCGAACTCCAGTCGCGCGCGTGGGGGCACGAGTTCGACTACGGCGGCCAGACCCTGGACGTCCTGACCTCCGTCCCCGTGGGCCACTTCGACTATCTCTTCGCGCTCCCCTTCGCGGACGTCATCGGGGTCGGGGTGGTCCTGCTGGACCTGGCGCTGCTGCCGCTGCTGTTCCGGCTGCGCCCGCCGGCGGTGCTGGTCGTCCACACGGTGCTCACCCTCGCCCTGGTGCTGGGCAGCCAGCAGTACTTCGCCAACGTCTCGCGCTATCTGCTGCCCGCCTTCCCGCTGTTCGTCCCCCTGGCGGTCGCGCTGCGCCGCCTCAGCCTGCCCTGCCTGTGCGTCCTGCTGGGCATCGCAGCGCTGGCCTCCGGCTCGTACGCGGGCTACGCCCTGTTCGAGCTCGGAGTGCCCTGACGACGGCGCGGTCCGCCCGGACGGCGGCTCAGGGGCCCTCCCCCGACGACTGCTCGGGCCCGCCCGACAGCTGCTCAGGCCTTCTTGAGGGCCACTCCGCCGTAGAAGCCGATCTCCTCGGAGCCGGCCGGCGGGGTGGCGTCCGGGCGCCAGAACGGAACCTGGGCGACGCCGGGCTCGACCAGCTCGAACCCGTCGAAGAACCGCTCGACCCGGGCCCGGGGGCGCAGGTTCATGGAGGCGGTCGCGTTGTTGTAGACGGCCTGGGCCTCGCTGCGGTCGTCGGCGAAGTCGTCGGTGGCGTGCGAGAGCACCAGGAAGCTGCCGGCCGGCAGCGCGTCGCGCAGGGTGGCCACGATCCGCTCGGGCTCCTCCTCGTCGCGGATGAAGTGGAGGATGGCGACGAGGAACAGCGCGACGGGCTCGCCGAAGTCGATGATCCGGCGGACTTCGGGGTGCTCGATGACGGCCTGCGGGTCGCGCAGGTCGGCGAGGACGATGCTGGTGGTGCCCGCCCGGCTGAGCAGCGCGTCGCCGTGGGCCTTCACGATCGGGTCGTTGTCGACGTAGGCGACCCGGACGTCCGGCGCCAGCTCAGCGGCCACCTCGTGCACGTTCGGCGAGGTGGGCAGGCCGGTGCCGATGTCGAGGATCTGGCGGACGCCGTTGTCGATGACGTGCCGGACCGCGCGCTGCAGGAAGCCACGGTTGGCCCGCACGGAGATCCACACCTCGGGCGCGACTGAGGCGAGCTGGTCACCGGCCTTGCGGTCCACCTCGTAGTTGTCCTTGCCGCCCAGCAGGTAGTCGTAGATCCGCGCGGGATGCGGCTTGCTGGTGTCGATCTCCACGGACCCGTTGCCGTCCTGCGTCACGTGCGCTCCTCTCAACGACCGTCCCGGCCCCCCTTGGCTCGTCGACGGCTGGCGACAGCTTTCCATATCAACTTCTTTATCGGCGCACCGAGTTCCGCCGTCCGCGACCGCGGCCGGTGGGCCAGGTCGACCGACCGGGCCGGACTTGACTACCATCGGGCCCAGGTGTCCGGGCAGGTGGCCCGGTTTGGTTGGGGGTTTCTCATGGTCAGTGGTCGTGTGGTGCGGTTCGACAGCTCGCGCGGTTACGGGTTCATCGCCCCGGACGGTGGTGGCGAGGATGTCTTCCTGCACGTGAACGACATGCAGATGTCGGAGTCGTACGTCCGCCCCGGCGTGGCGGTGGAGTTCGAGATCGAGGCCGGCGAACGCGGCCCGAAGGCGTCCGGCGTCCGGCTCGCCCGGGGCACCGACGTCCGCACGCTCGGTCCGGACGACGACTCGCTGTGCGATCTGCTCAGCGCGGACGAGTTCACCCGCGAGGTCACCGAGACGCTGCTGGCGTCGGCGCCCACGCTCACCGCCGAGGAGATCGTGCGGGTCCGGGGCGCGCTGGCCCAGTTCGCGAAGAACCACGGCTGGATCGAGGGCTGACCCGCCCGCGGCGGACGGCCGGTTCACGCGTCGCGCGAGCCGAGGAGCCGGCCGCCCGCCGTGAGGGCGCACCCGCCCAGAGGGCCAGGACGCCCGGTCCCTGTCAGGGGCCGACGGACAGCAGGGCCGGCACGATGCCGGTCGCGGTCGCCGAGTCGCGTGCGACGAGGGCCGGCCCCAGGCTCGGCAGGCCGGCCAGGACCAGGTAGAGCACGGAACCCACCGCCGCCCGCAGGGTGGGCCCGCCGGTCAACGACAAGGCCGGGTAGCCGTGTTCCGGAGTGAAGCCACGACCAGTCGCCCGACCAGCGGCGAGCCGAGCACCGAGACCGTCGCGGCCGCGGGCGCCACGGCGGTGAGCACGACACCCTTGGCGCACGGGACCGTCAGCCTCCGCGGCGGCCGTCAACGGGCGCAGGAACAGCGGCGGTAGCGCCGTCGCCAGGCAGAACAACCCCAGGACCGGGGTGAGTTGCACACGGCCGGTGCTGGAGCCGGCGTCGGCGAACAGCCGAGGGACCGAGCCGTGGCCGGCGCCGAACTCCGCGAGGGATTCGGAGACCGCGAGGAACGCGAGCAACACCGCGTAGACATACGGCCGTTGGGCGGTCCGGCCGCGCAGCCGGCGCCAGGTGTCCCACCCTGCCCCCGCACGCATCACGCCGGTCGACATGACAGCGAACCCTCGTGACGAGGGTCACACTCCCACGGTCGAACTTTGGCGCCCGCCCCGCATCTAGTTCGCGTCGGTTCACGCACGGCCACGGAGCAACCCCCCTCCGCGGCCGTCCATTTCACTTTCATGTCACCTTCATCCAGCAAGGAACACTCAATGGGTTTTGTGGCTTACCTGCGCGGCTTCGTCCCCTGGATCGTCGCCGGTGTCGTCTCGGGCTTCGTCGACTGGCGGTGGGGTGCGCTCGGCGGTGTCGTCTCGGGCGTGCTGCTCCTCCTCCAGGACGTGCGTCGGGGGGTCGACCTCGACGCGCTGATCCTGGAGGTCAGCACCATCGTGTACTTCGTCGTGATCGGCGCCGTCTCCGTCGCGGACCCCGGCTCGGCGCTGAAGGACCACAGCGACGTCCTCTCCTTCGTCTGGCTGGCCGCCACCGCCTGGGGATCCATGGCGATCCGCCGCCCCTTCACGCTGGGCATCGCCAAGCGCCAGACGCCGCGCGAGTACTGGGACATGCCGGAGTTCCTCCAGGTCAACAACCACATCACCAGCGCCTGGGGAGCCGGCTTCACCTTCATCGCCGTCGTCCTCGCCGTCGGCGGCGCGGTGGACGCCCCGGCATGGGTCGGCATCACCGCCCACGTCATCGGCCTCGCCGCCCCGATCGTCTTCACGAAGGTCTACCCCGAGCGGGTGCAGCGGCGCCTGCTGGAGTCGCAGGGGCTGATGTCCGTCCCCGAGTGACGCGCGGCACCCCGGACCTGATCCAGCACGCGGCCGGCACCGCCCTGCCGGCCCGGACAAGGAAAGCACCATGACCGAAGAGACCACCCCTCCCCTCTACCTCCGGGGCCGCTTCGCGCCGGTCCCCGAGGAGCACAACGCCTTCGACCTCACCGTGCGCGGCACCCTCCCGCCCGAGCTGGACGGCCGCTACCTGCGCAACGGCCCCAACCCGCTGCCCGGCGAGGACGACGGCCACTGGTTCACCGGCCCCGGCATGCTCCACGGCATCCGGCTGCGCGACGGCCGCGCCGAGTGGTACCGCAACCGGTGGATCCGCACCAGGGAGCGGGAGGGCCACCCCTTCGTCCGCGAGGACGGTACCTTCGACCTGACCGCGACGCCCGGCAACACCCATGTCATCCGGCACGCGGACACGGTGCTGGCGCTGTGCGAGGTCGGCTTCCCGTACTGGGTCACCCCGGCGCTGGAGACCGTGGGGCCGTACGACTTCGGCGGCAGGCTGACCACCGCGATGACCGCACACCCCAAGGAGGACCCGGTCACCGGCGAACTCCACCTGTTCGGCACCGGGTTCGCCCCGCCGTACCTCACCTACCACCGGGTCACCGCGGACGGGGAGCTGGTCGACAGCCGTCCGATCGAGGTGCCCGGCCCGACGATGATGCACGACTTCGCCATCACCGAGCACCACATCGTCTGGATGGACCTGCCCGTCGTCTTCCGGCCCGAACTCGCCGGCCACGACGGCATGCCGTACCAGTGGGACGACGGCTACGGCGCCCGGCTCGGCATCATGTCCCGCACGCCCGGCAGCACCGAGGTGCGCTGGTTCGACGTCGATCCCTGCTACGTCTTCCACGTCGGCAACGCCTACGAGGACGCCGAGGGGCGGATCGTCCTCGACGCGGTGCGCTACGACCACGACAAGTTCGAGAACGCCTGGGGCGACATCGGCGGGCCGACCGGCGTGGCCGTCGTGCCGGAGCCGGGCCTCGTCCAGACGCCCGCAGTGCTGTACCGCTGGACCCTGGACCCGGCCACCGGCCGGGCCGCCGAGCGCCAACTGGACGACCGGGACGCCGAGTTCCCCACCCACAACGAGACCCTGACCGGGCGCCGGAACCGTTACCTGTACACCGTCTCGGGTGACGGCATCGCCAAGCACGACCTCACGGGCGAGACCACCCGGGTCCATGCGACGCCCGGTGCCCGCTACGCGGGTGAGGCGGTGTTCGTCCCGGCGGCGGACGGCCGGAGCGAGGACGAGGGCTGGCTGCTGTCGCTCGTCTCCGACGACGACGGCAAGGCCGGGGAACTGCTCGTTCTCGACGCCACGGACCTCTCCGAGCAGGCGGTGGTGGAACTCCCCTACGCTGTCCCGGCGGGCTTCCACGGCAGCTGGCTGCCGGAACTCGGCGACGAGGACTAGCCGGGGCCCGCGAGAGCGCCGGAACAGGAAGGCCGAGAAGATGCGCTTGCCCGGCTCCGGGCGCCGGAAGGAAAGGTCTGCTGCTGTGGCTGCCGATGCCCTCGCCGGTGCGGCCTCATGAGCCGGGGGACGGCCGAGGCCGCGCGCATCGAGGACGCGGTGCTGACCCGGGCCGCGCAGGCGGGCGAGATCGCCGCCCTCGGGCTGCTGCTCGAACGCCACCGCGCGGGGATGCGTGCGGTGGCGCTCAGCCTGCTCGGGCCGGGCCCGGACGCCGAGGACGTCATGCAGGACGCGGCCCTGACCGCGCTGCGGCGGATCGGCGACGTCCGCGACCCGGGAGCGGTGGGCCCGTGGCTGCGGATGATCGTGCGCAACGCCGCCCGCTCCCTGCTGCGGGACGCCGTTTCGGTCCGGCCGGTGGACGAGGGCCTGCACCTGCCGTCCGCGGAGGCCGGTCCGGAGCAGTGGCTGGAACAGAGCGCGCTGCGGGACTGGGTCTGGGAGGCGCTGGAGGAGCTCTCCCCCGCGCTGCGGCTGCCGTTGGTGCTGCGCCACTTCACCACGAGCGTCACCTCGTACGAGCGGATAGCGGACGTCTGCGGGATCCCCGTCGGCACGGTCCGCAGCCGGCTCAGCCAGGGCCGGACCAAGCTCGCGGCGGCCCTGGCCGGCACGGCGGACGCCGCGCACGGCGACACCGCACGGCGCACCCGGGACAGCCGTACCCAGGCCCGGGAGACCCTCGCCGCCGCCGAGAGCGGGCACTTCGGAGCACTGCTCACCGAACGCTGGTCGCCCGAGGTCGCGCTGCTCAGGGGCGGCGACCGGGTCGGGGGCGGGGACCTGCTGGTGCGTGCCATGGACGGCGACATCGCGGCCGGGGTACGGCAGCGACTCGTCCATGCGGTCGCCGGACGGTCGCTGGCCGTCTGGGAGATGGACATCGTCAACCCGGCCGACGACCCCGGGCACTGCCCGCCCGCCGTGGCCTGGCTCATGACGCTGGACGGGGCCGGCCGGGTGCACAAGCTGCGCCTCTTCCATCCACGGCCGCTCCAGGCGATGGAGCGGCTCCCGGTGCTGTGACCCGTCAGGCGCCGGGGGCGGCCCCGGCCTCCGGCGTCCCGGCCTCGGCGGCGAGGACCCTGGCGCGCAGGTCCGCGGGGAAGACGCCCTCGAAGGTGGCCTGCGGGGCGCGTCCGTGGCCCTCCGCCGGGAGCAGCGCGTCATGGACGACGACGGCTCCCCAGCCGCTGTGCAGTTCCTCCTCGGTGAAGCACGGGTACCACGGCATGATCGGCCCGTGCCACTGCTCCTGGCGCAGCGACGGATGGACCCGGGTGGCCAGTGCCCACAGCAGGTCGGAGTCGTTCGCCGGGTCGACGTCGTCGTCGAGGACGTAGACGACCGGGGAGAGCCGGCCGACCCGGGTGCCGTTCAGAACCTCGCCGATGTGGTGCACGAAGCGCGCGGTGTCCATGGCGGGCAGCAGGTCGCGCCAGTTCGACGGCACCGTGATCACCGTCCAGAAGCAGGCGGCGCGCAGCGGCAGCCAGGCGGTGGTGACGGGCAGCCCGGCCTTGCGCAGCTCCGCGACGACCTCGGCGGAGATGCCGGCGGCGGGTGCTACGTGCGAGTCGTCGACGGGCCGTCCGGCGGGGGCGAGCGGCCAGATCGGGTCGTCCCGGTAGGTGATCGCCTCGATACTGAAGAGCGGCTGCGGCGAGGTCTCGGGCAGCGCCCAGCCGTGGAACTCGGCGAACGGTCCTTCCACGGCGTCGCGGTTCGCGGACAGGTGACCCTCGATGACGACCTCGGCGGAGGCCGGCACCTCCAGGTCGTTCGTCTCGCACGTCACCACGTCGACCGGCCTGCCGAGCACCGCCCCGAGATACGCGCCCTCGTCGACCTCGGTCGGCACGGTCATGCCGCCGACGACGGCGGCCCCCGGGTCACCGCCCTGGAAGAGCGCGTACGGCATCGGTTCGCCGATGGCCTCCCACTCGCGCCAGATCATGCCGAGGTGCTGGCCCGGCAGCACCAGTCCGGTCATGTGGCGGTCGTCGATCTGCATGATCCGGGAGATGGCCCAGTTGGTCCACCGGCCGTCGGGCGTCCTGGCGACGACCACGCCCCAGGTGTTGACGTAGGGACCGCCGTCGCCCTGGTGGACGACCGGGATCGGGAACCGGTCGAGGCGGGCGTCCTCGCCGGTCAGCACGTGCTGCTTGCAGGGCGCGCCGGCGCTCGGCACCCGCCGCGGGGGCAGCAGTTCCCCGGTGCCGGCCCGGGCGAGCCGTTCGACCAGTTCGGCGGCGGTCGTCGTGTGGGGCAGGCCGAGCGAGAGGGAGATCCGGGCCAGCGGATGCCCGGGGATGCTGGACAGGGCGCCGGGGGCGCCGACCATGCGGAAGCCCTCTTCGACCCCCTTGAGGTGCTCGAAGAACGGGGCGGGGCGGCCGTTCTCGGTGGAGCGCCGGGTGACGGCGGACGCCTCCAGGTCGGGGTCGATCACCCGGGAGACGCGCTGGAGGTCGCCCAGCTCTTCGAGCGCGGCGAGGTAGGACCGGAAGTCACGGGTACCGAGGTCACGGGTGCCGACGTCATGGGTACCGACGTCACGGTTCCGGAAGTCAGGGGTGTCGGTCATCAGCTGGTTGCGCCTTTCGGTTCGGACGAGCGGGGCATTCCGTCCCAGCGCTGTGCCGACGGCACCTGGATGCCGATCTGGTCCAGCACGCGGACGGCGATGTGCCCGACGAGTTCGTCGATGGTCTGCGGACGGTTGTAGAAGGCCGGCATCGGCGGCACGATCCGCGCTCCCATCCGGGAGAGCGCCAGCATGTTCTCCAGATGGATCTCGCTGAGCGGGGTCTCCCTGGGCATCAGGACCAGGGGGCGCCGCTCCTTCAGCGTGACGTCGGCGGCGCGCGGGATGAGGCCGTCGGCGTATCCGGTGCGGATCCCGGCGAGGGTCTTCATGCTGCACGGCGCGATGATCATGCCGTCGACCGGGAACGAGCCGGACGATATCGCCGCTCCCTGGTCGTTCCACGCGTACGTCACGTCCGCCAGGTCGGTGACCTCGCGCACCGAGTGGCCGGTCTCCAGATGGATTGTCGCTCTGGCCCACTGGGACAGCACGAGATGGGTCTCCACGTCCGGCTGCTCCCGCAGCCGGCGCAGCAGTTCGACGCCGAAGACGGCGCCGGTCGCCCCGGTCATCCCGAGGATCACTCTTCGCGGCATGGGAGCACCTTCCGTACACGGTAAGTCCGTACACGGATCAATCTAGGGCACCAGCCTTGCAATGGCAAACGATCCGTGTACGGAATGACAGTGCACGGAGGTAACCTGTCTCCATGACGAGCGGAGCGCGATACGACGGAATGCTGGAGGACGGCATGGCCCACCAGCTGCGCCGGGCCTCGCAGGCGGTGAACGCCTCGTGGCAGCTGCGCAGCGGTGACCTGACTCCGCCCCAGTTCGCCGTGGTTCAGATCCTGGACGAACGCGGCAGCCTCGACCAGAAGACCCTCGGCGCCCTCGCCGCGGTCGACCGGTCGACGCTCACTCCCCTGCTCGACCGGCTCCTTTCGCGCGGCCTGATCACCAAGAACACGGATCCGGACAACCGCCGCCGGCAGCTGATCGCCCTGACTCCCGCCGGGCGGGAACGCGCGGCGCTGGGCCGCGAGCAGGCGCGGGAGACCAGCCGCTGGATCGAGGACCTGCTCGGCCCGGAGCGCCTCGCGACCCTGACCCTGCTGCTCAAGGAACTCGGCGACGGGGGGCGCGAGCAGGAGGCGCCGTCGCGTTAACTCTCAAGTCATCGCGCCGCACTCGGCGCCCGTAGCCAGCGCCCCTGGTCAGCGCCCGCACTCGGCGCCCGCGCTCAGCGCACGGGCGAGTCGATGCGCTGGAGGATGCGCTCGGCGTCCTGGCCGAGCCGGCGAAGGCGCTCGGCGGTCAGGTTGTCCACGACGAGGTGCCGGACGTTCGCCGCGTGGCCGGGCGCGGCCGACTCCAGCTTGGCCATACCGTCGGGCAGGAGGACGGCGTTGGTGAAACGCCCGTCCTCGGGGTCCGGTTCGCGCCGGACGTAGCCGCGCTTCTCCAGCCGCTTCATGAGGTGCGAAAGGCGGGACAGCGAGGAGTTGACGACCTCGGCCAGCGTACTCATCCGCAGGGTCCGGCCGGGGGCCTCGGAGAGCATCGCCAGGGCCATGTACTCGACCATGCTGAGATCGGCGTCCCGCTGCAACTGGGCGTCGAGGGCCCAGGGCAGCCGGGTGATGAGCCGTACCACCGACATCCAGGAGGCCAGTTCGGCCGGCGTGAGCCACAGGTCGGCGTGCTCGTCGTCCGGTCGGGGCCGGTCAGGGGTGGTCACTTCGGGAGCGTATCAGCTCACTTGAGCCTTCACGTCCCGGCGACGAGGGCGCCCATGGCGGGTACGGCCGGGTCAGGACACGGCCGGTCCGGTCAGGTACCGGCCCTTCGCGTCGTACGGCCAGACGTTGGGCAGGCAACCGTGCATGCCCTTGATCTGCTGCATCATCACGGGGGCCGGCTGCCCGGGACCGGGGCAGCCGACGTGCCCGTGGCCGAGGAAATGGCCGACCTCGTGGTTGATGATCAGCGCCCGGTAGTCCTTGACGCGGTGGGCGTAGACGGGGGTCGCGAGCAGCCAGCGCTTGAGGTTCACCATGACCTGCGCGGCCACGTCGCAGTTGACCTCGCCCCCGGTGTCCAGCCCGTACTCCCCGCAGATCTTGTCCACCGTCCCGGGCGTCGCGACCCGGACGACGAAGTCGGTCGGGCCGCTGGACACCCGCTGGAACGCCGAGCGGCCGTCGGCGGTCCAGCCGCGCGGGTCGGCCAGGATGCGCTCGACCTGCCGGGCGACATCCGCCGTGGCGAGGTCGATGCCGTTCTCGACGTCGACCCGGTAGCGCAGGAGCGTGCCGGAGCCGACCCTGGTGCTGCCGCCCGGTGCGGTGACGAACGTGCCCGGTCCGGTGGCCGGGATCTCCGGTGTGGGCGAGGTGCTGCGGCTCGGGGAGGCGGAGGTGGCGGCCGGACCGGGCGACGGGGACCGGGAGCCGTGCGCCGGGCCGGTGGCGCCGACGCGTCCGGACCGGGCCCGCTCGGTGGACCGACCCTTGTCGCCGGCATGGGTTGCTCCGGTACCGGACGAACCCCCGCCGACGGCCGCGAACCCGGCGGCCCCGAGAACCGCCAGCGCGGCCACGGCCCCCAGGACCGGCCCCCTCCTCTTCCTCCCACGATGGAAGGCACGGGAGGGGCCGCCGCGGCGACGGCCACGGGACGAACGTGCTGTGCGCGTGGTCATGACCGTCAGGCTGTGATCGGAATGTGATCGGACCTGGCGCAAGCGATAACGAAAAGATAACGAGCGAGGGGTCCCGGGGTTTATGTGATCATCCCGTAACAAACGGACAGCTGTGCGGATCTCATGCGGATACTGAGCGCATGCCACGCGTTCTGCTGATCGAAGACGACCGTGCCGTCCGGGAGGGGGTGGCCCTCGCCCTGCGCCGCCAGGGGCACGAGCTCGCCGCCGTCGCGACCGGGGAGGACGGGCTGGAACGGGTGCGGTCCTTCCGTCCGGACGTCGTGGTGCTGGACCTCATGCTGCCCGGGATGCCCGGACTCGACGTGTGCCGCCGGATCCGCGGCCTCGACCAGACCCTGCCGATCGTCATGGCGACCGCGCGCGGCGACGACGAGGACATCGTGGTGGGCCTGGAGGCGGGCGCCGACGACTACGTGGTCAAGCCCGTGCAGGCGCGGGTTCTGGAGGCCCGCATCCGCGCGGTGCTGCGCCGGGCGGGCGGCCCGCCCGCCGAGGGCGGCATACCGAAGATCGACACCTACGGGGACCTGTCCGTCGACCGGGCCGGGCTCTCGGTCGCCCGCGACGGGGTGACGGTCCCGCTCGCTCCGTCCGAACTCCGGCTGCTGCTCACCCTGTCCGCCTCGCCCGGTCAGGTGTTCAGCCGGCAGCAGCTCCTCGAAGCCGTCTGGGAGCACAGCTACCACGGGGACGCGCGGCTGGTGGACGCCTGCGTGCGGCGGCTGCGCGCCAAGATGGGCGAGCCGCCGCGCGAGCCCCGCTTCATCCAGACCGTGCGCGGCTTCGGCTACCGCTTCGCGGCCCGGTGAGGCGCCCGCGCCTCCCGCAGCTGCGCGGTCTGCGGATCCGTCTGGTGCTCGCCTTCACGCTGGTCGCCGCCGTCACCGCCGCCACCACCGGCGCCCTGACCTTCCGCGAGGCCCGTACCGGCGTGCTCCAGCAGAGCCAGGACGCCGTGATCCAGCAGCTGCGCACCCAGGTCGGGCGCCTCGCCCCGGACCTCGCCTTCCCGCCGGACCAGGCCGCACTGGCGGGCTTCGCGGCGGACGTGGCTCGCTCGGAGCCCTCCGGGACCTGGCGGGTGCTGGTCACCTACGGCCGCCTGAGCGCCACCTCGGCCTCCGGCGACCGCTTCCCGGAGCTGACCCCGGCCGTCCGCGAGGCCGTCGGCTCCAGCATGGCCACCGTCTTCCAGCGGGTGGCCGTCGGCGACCGCACCGCACTCGTCGTCGGCATGTCGGTCACCTTCGCCGAGGCGCCCGCGCAGGGCGTGTACACCTCCGGTGTGCATGTCTTCCTCACCGTGCCGCAGACCACGGAACGCGCCTACGTCGACGCCCTGGTCACCGCCGCCGAACGTGCCGCCGTGCCCGCGCTGACGCTCGCCGTGCTGCTGGCGCTGCTCGCCGCCCGCGGGGTGCTGCGCCCGGTACGGGCACTGCGCCGCGCCACCCGCAGCATCGCCGAGGGCCACCTGGACACCCGGCTCGCCGTCGACGGATCCGACGAACTCGCCGATCTCTCCCACACGTTCAACGAGACGGCCGCCGCGCTGGAGAAGTCCGTGGCCGAGCTGCGCGGCATGGAGGCCCGGGCCCGCCGGTTCGCCGCGGACGTGTCGCACGAACTGCGCACGCCCCTCGCCGCCATGTCCGCCGTCACCGACGTCCTCGACGAGGACGCCGCCGGCCTGGACCCGGACACCGCCACCGCCGTCCGCCTGATCAGCGAGGAGACCGTGAAGCTGGCCAGACTGGTGGACGACCTGATGGAGATCTCCCGTTTCGACGCGGGCGCCGCGGTGCTGCACCTGGACGAGATCGACCTCGCCGAGTCCCTGCGGCGCACCCTCGGCGCCCGCGCCTGGACCGGCCTGGTGGACTGCGACCTGCCGCCGCCCGGCACCCTGCGCGGCCGCGTCGACCCGCGCCGCCTCGACGTCGTCGTGGCCAACCTGGTGGGCAACGCGCTGCGGCACGGCGCCCGGCCCGTCGCCCTGCGCCTGTACGACGGCGGAGAGTCCGGCGGGGCACGGCTCGCGGTGATCGAGGTGCTGGACAGCGGACCCGGCATCCCCGACGACGTGCTGCCGCTTGTCTTCGAGCGGTTCTACAAGTCGGACGCAGCCCGCACCCGCACCGAGGGCAGCGGCCTGGGCCTCGCGATCACCGCGGAGAACGTCCGGGTGCACGGCGGCACGGTCCGCGCCGCGAACCGGCCCGAGGGCGGCGCCGTCTTCACCGTATGGCTGCCCCTGCCGGCCGACGAGCCGCCCCGGGAGGACCGGTGACGACCTTCCGGCGCCGGGCCCGCCTCGCGCTCCTGGTTCCCGCGGCGGTGTGCGTCCTGGCCTCCTGCGGCATCCCCACGACCGGTGTGGTGCAGGCGGGCGGTCCCGCCGTCGGCGTCGTGGCGACAGCGCGGCTGTACTTCGTGCGGGACGGTGCCCTGATCGCCGTCCGGCGCCCGACCGACGCGCCGGGCGACGTCGAGTCGGCGGTGCGGGATCTGCTCCAGGGCCCGGCCGACGTGGAGCTGAGCAAGGGAGTGACCACGCGGCTGCCCCTGCCCACGGGCCTGCCGACCGCGGTCCCGGCCGTCCCGGCGTACGGCGGTGCCACCGTCGTACCGGCGGCGCCGTCCGGGGCCGACCTCGTGAAGGTGACGGCGAGCGACCACCGGATCTCCGTCCGGCTGTCGGCCGCGGCGGGCGAGCCGGGCGATCCCGGCCTCGCGGCCGCCCAGATCGCCTGCACGGCCGACGCGGCACAGCGCGTCGCCGACCCCGGCGCCGAACCCGAGCCGGTGACGGTCACGCTCCCGGACGGCCGGAGCTTCGAGGGAGCCGCAACGAGGTGTCCCGGCATCTGACACCCGTCCACGTCCGACACCCGTCCGCCTCTGGTACCTGTTGCGTCCGACACCCGTCTCATCGCCCGGCCGGCGGCACGATCTCCCTCTTGAGGATCTTGCCGGTGGGTCCCTTGGGCAGGGAGTCCGCGATCCACACCTTCCGCGGGTACTTGTAGGCGGCGACCTGGCCCTTGACGTACGCACGCAGTTCCTCGGCCGTCGTCCGCGCCCCCGGCCGGAGCACGACCGCCGCTCCGACCTCCTCGCCCAGGTCGGGGTCGGGAATCCCGACGACCGCGGCGTCGGCGACGGCCGGGTGCTCGTAGAGCACGTCCTCGATCTCACGGGGGTACACGTTGTAGCCGCCCCGGATGATCACGTCCTTCTTCCGGCCGACGATCCAGAGGTACCCGTCCCGGTCCACCCGTCCGAGGTCCCCGGTGTACAGCCAGCCGTCCCGGATCGTGGCGGCGGTCTCCTCGGGGCGCTGCCAGTACCCCTTCATGACGTTGTGCCCGCGGACCGCGATCTCCCCCGTCTCCCCCTGCGGTACCTCCCTCCCGTTGTCGACCACCCGCACCCGCACCCCCGGGATCGGGGTACCGACCGAGCCGGGCCTGGGCCCGGCCTGCTCGGTGTTGACCGAGACGACGGGCGAGGTCTCCGACAGTCCGTAGCCTTCGAGCACGACGCAGCCGAACGCGGCCTGGAAGTCGTACAGCACCTGGACGGGCAGCTCGGCGCCGCCGGCGAGGCACACGCGCAGCCGGGAGGTGTCGTACCCCTCCTTGCCGGGCTGCCGTACGAGCCTGCTGTACACCGTCGGCACCCCGGCGAAGACGGTCACGCCGTGTGCGTCGAGGATTCCGAGGGCCTGCGCGGCGTCGAAGCGCGGGAGCAGGGTGAGGCACGCGCCGGAGGCCACGGCGGCGTTGAGGGTGCAGGTCTGCCCGAAGGCGTGGAACAGGGGCAGTCCGCCGAAGATGACGTCGTCGGCGGTGAGCCGGAACAGCCCGCCGGCCGCGATGTCGCAGTTCCGGGCCAGGTTGGCGTGGGTCAGTTCGGCGCCCTTCGGCTGTCCGGTCGTCCCCGAGGTGTAGAGGATCACCGCGGTGTCGTCGTCCTGACGGTCCGTCAGTTCACCGAGGGGCGAGGCCGATTCGAGCAGTTCGTCGAGGGCGCCGGGACGGACGACGGTCGCCTCCGCGTCCACCTGCCGCGCACCGGCGATCGCCTCGTCGGCGAAGTCGTGCCAGGCGAACAGGGACCGGGCCCCGGAGTCGCCGAGGTAGTAGAGAACCTCACGGGACTTGAGCAGGGGGTTCATCGGGACGACGATGCCGCCGGCCCGGAGTACGCCGTAATAGACGACGGCGAACTCGGGGACGTTGGGCAGCATGAGCGCGACCCGGTCGCCGGGCTTCACACCACGGTCGCGGAGCAGTCCGGCCATGCGGGCGCTGGCCCGGTCGAGCGCGCGATAGGAGACGGTGGTGTCCTGGAGGCGGAGCGCGGGGCGGTCCGGATGCGTCCGGGCGCTGTCGGGCACGTGGTGGGCGAGATTCATGTCGCATCCCTACTCAAGCACTTCTCGAGCACTTCCAAGCACGTCCGAGCACTTCCCAAGGACTCGAATGAGCAGAGGCTAGGCGCGGAACGCAGGGAAATCACTGGGCCCGCAATACGACCCCGGGGCCCGAATTGGTGCCGTTGGACCATTCTGCGGTTAGCTTTGAGGCATGGTTGCGGAGCACCCAGAAGCCGCAAAACAACTGTCCGTGGTCGCGGAGAACGTAGGGTCGCATCTTCCGGAGGTCGGCCGCGACATCGGGGACTACGTCCTTGCCGAGATACCGGAGCTCAGGGGCGACGCGACCATCGTCAAGATCATGCGGGCGAGTATCACGGAGAACGCCGACACGCTGCTGCACGTTTTCGAGAACGATATTCCCCTGGAGAAGGTCGAAGGGCCCGCCGCGGCCCTCGAATACGCGAGGAGACTCGCACAGCGGGGAATTCCCCTGAGCGCGCTGATCAGGGCCTACCGGATCGGGCACTGGCGTTTCCTGCAGTGGTGTCTGGACGAGCTCAACCGGCAGAACGCCGCCGAGGACCTGGCCGTCGCGACCAACCGGCGCATGCTGCACGCGAGCTTCGGCTACATCGACCGGGTCACCGAGCATGTCATCGCGGTCTACCAGCACGAACGCGACAACTGGCTGCTCAGCCAGACCGCGGCGCGCGCCGCCCGGGTACGTGACGTCCTCGCCGCGACCGACGTCGACCTCAACCGGGTCGAACCGGCCCTCGGTTACCGGCTCCGGCAGCACCATCTCGGACTGGTGGCCTGGCTGCCCACACCTACGGACGGGGGCGAGGGGCTCTCCCGACTGCACCGGATCACCGACGAGATCGCCCAGCGGCTCGGCTGCTCCGCCCGACCGCTGTTCGTCCCCCGGGACGCGATCGTGTCCTGGGTCTGGCTGCCGCTGGGCCCGGACGGCGACGTCTCCTGGGACAAGGTGGCGGCGGTGGTGGAGCGCAGCGATCCTTCCGTCCACGTGTGCGCCGGGGACGTCGGCCACGACGTCGAGGGTTTCCGCGCCACCCACCGGCAGGCACTGCGTGTGCAGGAACTCGCGGCGGTGGCCGATCCGGTGCACCGGTTCACCCAGTTCTCCGCCGTGGCTCCCATTGCCCTGATGGCGACGAACGTCGACGACATACGCTCCTGGGTGTGGGGCATCCTCGGTCCGCTGGCCGTCGACGACGAGAACAGCGCCCGCCTCCGGGAGACCGCCCAGATCTTCCTGGACAACGGCTGCAGCTACACCGCCACCGCGAGCGCCCAGATCCTGCACAAGAACACCGTGCAGTACCGCATCCGCAAAGCCGAGGAGATCATGGGGCACCCGATCCAGAAGGAACACACCGATCTGGAGATCGCACTGCGTGCCGTCCAGTACCTCGGCTCCACGCTGCTGCGCACGCATACCGAATGAACGGCCCGGCTCGTGTCAGCGGCCTTCCCAGTGCGGCTGGCGCCGCTCCGCGAAGGCGTGGGCGCCCTCCTGCGCGTCCTGGGACGCCAGCACCGGATCGGCGATGAGGTCCTGGTCGGCGAAGGCGTCCGCGTCGCTGAAGGCCCGCCGCTCGTTGAGGACACGCTTCA
The DNA here is from genome assembly GCF_040296885.1 of Streptomyces sp. NPDC001980. Taxonomy (NCBI): domain Bacteria; kingdom Bacillati; phylum Actinomycetota; class Actinomycetes; order Kitasatosporales; family Streptomycetaceae; genus Streptomyces; species Streptomyces sp. NPDC001980. The sequence goes on from NZ_JBEOYD010000014.1 coordinate 64,936, forward strand.
CGGCCTCCACGGCCAGCGGCGCGTTGAGCGCGATGCTGCTGGCCAGTTCGAGGGCCCGCGGCAGCGCCTGGCCCGGTTCCGTCAGCTCGTTGACCAGCCCGAAGCGCTCGGCACGCTCCGCCGGCAGGGTCTCGCCGGTGAGCAGCAGTTCCAGCGCGATGTTGTGCGGAATGCGCTCGGGCAGGCGCACCATGCCGCCCTCGGGCGGCACGATGCCGAAGCGGACCTCGGTCTGGCCGAAGGTGGCGTTCCGGGCGGCCACGATCATGTCGCAGGCGAGCGCCATCTCGGTGCCGCCACCCAGCGCATATCCCTCGACGGCGGCGATGAGCGGGGTCCTGATCCGGGCGCGGGTGATCCCCGCGAAGCCCCGCCCGCCGACGATGGGCCTGTCGCCGGCCGCGAAGGCCTTGAGGTCCATGCCCGCGCTGAAGACGCCGCCGGCCCCGGTGAGGATGCCGACCCTGAGGTCGTCGCGGGCCTCCAGCTGGTCGAGGGCGGCGGCGAGGGCGCGTGCGGTGGCGCCGTCGATGGCGTTGCGGGCCATGGGCCGGTCGATCGTGATCACGAAGATGCCGTCGATCTCCTCGGTCCGTACGGTCGGTGCGTTCGTGGCCGTGGTCATGGCGTGTTTCCCTTCTTCCCCCGGATCTTCCGCCCGGCTTCCCTCGCGCTGCGCGCTGCCGGGCTACGGTTTCAGGCGACGGCCCGGGCCTTGCGCAACTCCTCGATCCCGGTGGCGTCGTAGCCGAGCTCGTGCAGCACGGAGTCGGTGTGTTCGCCCAGGTCGGGGGCCGGGCGCGGGCGGACCTTGGGCTCCTGGTCGAGTCGCACGGGGCTGTCGATCGTCAGGTGCGGCTCCGCGCTGCCGTCGTCGATCGGCACGAGGATCCCGTTGGCCACGAGCTGGGGGTCGTGGGCGAACTCCTCGATCGTCTGCGCGACTCCGTAGGTGAGGCCCGCGGCGTCGAACACCTGCCGCCACTCGGAAAGCGGACGGGCCGCGAACGTCTTGTCCAGCACGCCGGCGATTTCGCCGGCGTGGGCGCGGCGGCTCTGCGAGTCGGCGTAGTGCGGGTTCTCGGCGGCCTCGGGGTGGCCGATCGCCTGGAGGAAGAGGGGGACCTGCTTGTCCTCGTTGGCGAAGGCCAGCAGCAGCCAGCGGTCGTCCGCGGTGCGGTAGGCGTTGGCGAGCGCGTTCGGCGGGTCGGTCCTGTCGATCGGGCGGGGGGCCTTCCCGCCCACCAGTACGGCCTGCAGCCACATGCCGGCCGCCCAGGCGCCCTCGGCGACCAGCGAGGCGGTGACGCGGGCGCCCTCGCCGGTCCGCTCCCGCCGGTACAGGGCGGTCATGATCCCGGCGAACAGGCTGATCGCCGTCGGATGGTCGCCCGATCCGAACGCGTTGATCGCCGGAGGCGCGTCGTGCTGGCGGGTGATGTCCATGAGGCCGCTGCGGGCCCAGAACGCGGTCACGTCGAACCCGGGCAGGTGCGCGTCCGGGCCCTCCTCGCCGAAGCCGGTCACGTCGGCGTAGATCAGCCGGGCGTTGAGGGGAGCCAGGTCGTCGTACTCCAGGCCGAGCTTCGCTCGGGTGTGCGGCGGGAAGTTGGTCACCAGGACGTCCGCCCAGGCGACGAGGCGTTCGACCACGGCCCGGGCGTCGGGTGCCTTCAGGTTGAGCGCGATGCTGCGTTTGTTGCGGTTGTCCAGCTGCCAGGGGTAGTTGACCCCCTCGACGCGGGGGTTCGGTGGCATGCGGCTGAGCGAGCGGTAGGCGTCGCCGGCGCCCGGGGGTTCCACCTTGACGACGTCGGCACCGAAGTCGCCGAGGATGGTGGCCGCGGCGGGCCCGGCGATGAAGCTCGCGAGATCGACGACGTGCAGTCCCTCCAGGAGGGGCGTGTTGCTCATGACGACTCCTTGTCCTCGATGGGCCGCGCGCGGCGCCCGAGAGGATGACCCGCCGTGACGGGGCGCCGCGGCACGCGCCGGGTCAGTGGTGGCTGGGCGCCACCGGCACGAAGGCGTTGTAGCCGGTGATGTCACGGCCGACGATCAGCGCCTGCACGGTGTCGGTGCCCTCGTAGGTGTCGATCGCCTCGATGTCGCACAGGTGCCGTGCCACGTGGTAGTCGAGCAGGATCCCGTTTCCGCCGAGCATGTCCCGGGCGTCGGCGAGGATGGCCCGGGCCCGGTCGGTGTAGTGCATCTTGGCCAGCGCGACCCGGGGCATCGAGTACTCGCCCTCGTCCAGGAGCTGGCTCAGCCGGTGCTGCATGCAGAGCATGTCGGTGATGTCCGCGAGCATCCGGGAGAGCCGGTACTGGATGAGCTGGAAGGCGGCCAGCGGCATCCCGAACTGCCTGCGCTGCTTGGCGTAGGCCAGGGCCGTCTCGTAGCCCGCGATCGCGGCCCCGATCGACTCCCAGGCAACGCAGAAGCGGGAGGCGAGCAGGACCTTCTCGGTGTCGCGGAAGGTGTGGACGTTGGCCAGCCGGTTCGCGGCCGGCACCCGGACGTCGGTGAGGGAGATCTGCGCGTTCTGGACACAGCGCAGTGCCGTCTTGCCCTTGATGACCTGGGCGTCGAACCCGGGCGTGCCCTTCTCGACCACATAGCCGCCCACATGCCCGTCGTCGCCCCGGGCCCAGATGATCGTGTAGTCGGCGAAGGTCGCGTTGCCGATCCACCTCTTGTGGCCGTTGATGACGTACGAGTCGCCGTCGCGGTGCGCGGTCGTCTCCAGCTTGACCACGTCCGAGCCGTGCGTGGGCTCGGTCAGACCGAAGGCGCCGAGCTTCTCCATGCGCGCCATCGGCGGCAGGAAGCGCTGCTTCTGCTCCTCCGAGCCCAGCAGCGCGACCGACATCATGGCCAGGGCCGAGTGGACCCCCATCATGGTCGACATGCTCAGATCACCCCGGGCCAGTTCGAGGATCACCAGGCCCGCGGTCACGTTGCTCATCCCCGGGCAGCCGTACCCGGCGATCTGGAAGCCCGCGATGTCCAGCTGCGCCAGCTTGGGCACCAGCTCGAAGGGGAACTCCGCCCGCTCCCAGTACGGGTTGATGACTGGGATGACCTCCTGGTCCATGAACTCGCGGACCTTCTTCTTCAGGGCCCGTTGCTCGTCGGTGAGCAGGTTGTCCAGAAGGAAGTAGTCGGAGAACTCCGATCCGCCCAGAACGGGCGGCTCCACCCCGGACGAGTTGCCGTTGGGGCTCGCGGGAGCGTGGCCCTGATCGGCTGCCGCGCCGTGTGCCGTCTTCATCTGCCGTTCCTTCCGGTCGGGAATCCGATGGGGTCGGTGCGAACGACGCTAGGAGGCGGCGGCGGCACAGCCACTGGGCGCGGAACACCAGATTGCCGAGCGATTTGGTGCTCTTATACCAATTAGTCCAGAGAGCTTCTGCCCCCGGGATGCTTCGCGGTTCGGGCCCGTTGTCCGTCCGGGAGAGGCCTCGGCGTTCGTTCCCACGGCCCGGCGCGGCGCGCGGACGCGACGGCGAACACGCGGTCCCGCCGGAGAAGTCGGCCCCGCACCGGGCCGTACGCACGGCACCCGCGCGCCGCCGGGGACCGCCGGGGACCGCCGGCCGAAGGCCCCTGTACCGCGGGACCAAGAACCCGCCCGAATCCTGGGCGCGCAGCCCGATGCGCCGGCCTGCCCCCGGGCCGAGGGTGGTCCCGTGGCCGCCGCACAGCACCTCCACACCCCGTGGCCAACGATCAGGAGCAGTGATCAGCCATGACATCGCACAGGCCCGTCCACCGCGTGGCGATCGTCGGGACCGGCACCATCGGTGCCAGTTGGGCGACGCACTATCTCGTCCGTGGCTTCGACGTCACGGCGACCGACCCCGCGCCCACCGCGGAAACGGCCCTGCGGTCGTACGTGGCAGGCGCCTGGGACGCGGCCGCCGCGATCGGGCTCGCCCCCGGCGCCTCACCCGACCGCCTCGGTTTCACCCCGGACCTGCGGCAGGCCGTCGCGGACGCCGACTTCGTCCAGGAGAACGCGCCCGAACGGCCGGAGCTCAAGGTCAAGCTGTTCGCCGACCTCGACGACGCCACACCACCGGACTCGATCATCGCGTCGAGTTCGTCGGGCATCACGATGAGCGTCATCCAGGCCGACTGCCGGCATCCGGAGCGGACGGTCATCGGCCACCCCTTCAACCCGCCGCACGTCGTCCCCCTGGTGGAGGTCGTCGGCGGCGCGAGGACCGCCCCGGAGACGGTCCGGGACGCCATGTCGTTCTACGCCGCGATCGGCAAGAAACCGATCCACCTGAAGAAGGAGCTCCCCGGGCACGTCGCCAACCGCATCCAGGCCGCGCTGTACCGCGAGGTCGTGTACCTGGTCCAGGAGGGCGTGCTCGACGTGGCCGACTCCGACGACGCGGTGTCCTGGGGGCCGGGGCTGCGCTGGGGCGTCATGGGCCCGTCCCTGCTGTGGCACCTGGGCGGCGGCGAGGGCGGCATCCAGCACTTCATGGACACCCTGATGCCGCGCATGGTCGAGTCCTGGGCACAGCTGGGCACCCCCGAGTTCACGCCCGAGCTCAGGGACACCATCGTGAGCGGTGTCCTCAAGGAGGCGGACGGCCACTCGGTGGACGAACTGTCCGCCGGCCGTGACGCCATGCTCGCGGCCCTGCTGGCCGTGCGCGCGCAGCACGACCCGTCCGGGCCGCCGGCCGAGGCCGGGACCGGGCCGGACGCGAAGGAGGGACCGTGATGGGAGGCCGGGAGCGACTGTTCGTGCTGGAGGCGAGCGGCGGTGGCCGCCTGTTCTCGGTGCACCCCGACGGCTCGGACAAGACGGTCCTGGTCACCGGGTGCCGGATCCCCGACGGCGTCGCCGTCGACGTCGGCGCCGGGCACGTCTACTGGACGAACATGGGCGTCCCGACGGAGAACGACGGCTCCGTCGAGCGCGTGGACCTGGCCGGCGGCAACCGGACGACGATCGTCCCCGAGGGCGCCACGCACACGCCGAAGCAACTCCACCTCGAAACAGCCGACCGGAAGCTGTACTGGGGCGACCGCGAGGGCATGCGCGTGATGCGCTGCGACCTCGACGGCTCCCACGTCGAGACGCTCGTGCAGACCGGCGAGGGTGAGGACGACGGCCGGGACGAGACCAGATGGTGCGTGGGTGTCGCCGTCGACCCCGTCGGCGGACACCTGTACTGGTCCCAGAAGGGTCCGAGCGACGCGGGACTCGGCAGGATCCTGCGGGCCGGCATCGCCCTGCCCGCCGGGCAGACACCGGACCGGCGCGACGACGTCGAGGTGCTGTTCGAGGGACTGCCGGAACCGATCGACCTCGAAATCGACCTCAAGGCCAGGGCGTTGTACTGGACGGACCGCGGGGACCCGCCGAGGGGCAACAGCGTCAACCGGGCCCGGCTGGACCCGCCGGACGGCCGGTGGACGTCCGAGATCCTCGTGACCCACCTCATGGAGGGCATCGGCATCGCCCTCGACCCGGACGGTGGCCGCATGTACGCGACCGACCTGGGCGGATCCGTCTACGCGGCCGGCCTCGACGGATCGGACCGCCGGGAGATCCTCGTCGCACAGGGCAACCTCACGGGCATCGCCCACGCCGTGCTGCAAGCAGCGTGACACCACTTCCGCAAGGCGCTCCACGAGGCCGTTCGGCAGCGCCCCGTAAGGGGCGCGGGGAACTGCGCGACCAGCCCCCACCGGCCCGCGGTGGACGAACGGCCTGACCAGCGAAGCACTCAGGCCCGGTAGGCCGCCGAGATCTGGCCGACCAGAACGGCGAACGGCATGTCGAGTGCGGCGTAGCAGGCCCCGGCCTCGGGCAGGGCGTTGTCGGCCAGTGCCTCGACCATGAGGGTGGCGTAGTCACTGACGACGACGCCCGCCTGCTGCATGCGCAGCAGTCCCGCCTCGCGCTTGGCCTGGCTGAAGGTGCCGGAGGCGTCGACGGCGACGTAGGCGTCGTACCCGGCGGCCGTCGCCGAGATCGCGGGCAGGGCGGCGCACACCTCCAGCGACACCCCGGCGAAGATCAGCTTCCGTCGGCCGGTGGCCTCCACGGCCTCGCGGACGCGGTCGTCGTGCCAGGCGTTGACCGTGCTGCGGTCGATGATCTTCTGTCCGGCCGGCAGGGCCTCGACCAGCTCGGGGGTGGTCGGCCCCCACATGCTGTCGGCCGCGGTGGTGGTGGCGATCACCGGGATCCCCAGCACGGCCGCCGCCCGCGCCAGGGCCACCACGTTGTGCTTCAGCTCGCCGACCGCGATGTCCCGAACGCCCGACAGCAGGCCCACCTGGTGGTCGACCAGCACCACGGCGGCGTTGTCCCGGGTGACCGGCTCGAGGATCTTGCTGCGCTCACTCATCGTTCCGCTCCTTCGTCGTCGGACCACGGTTCATTGGTCACTAAACTTGATAGTCAATATTAGTGACTAGTTGCCCACGGGGCAACACCGGGCCGACGGGCAGGGCCCTAAAATCGGGCGGTGATCCAGCACGCGCTGGGCGACCTCCGGGAGAGGAGAGGCGTTGACCGGGCACCAGACCGCGCAACCGGACCTCGGCGTGCTCGCCGCCCGGATCCTCACGTCGGTACAGCGCGAGCTGTTCACGGCACTCGCCGAGCAGGGCTTCGACGACATCGCGCCCCGCACCGGCGCCGTCCTCGCCCACCTGCGCGCCGACGGCATCCGCGCCAGCGAACTCGCCCGCGCCTCCGGCCAGCACAAGCAGGTCATCGGCACCCTCATCGACGACCTGGAACGCCTGGGCTACGTCGAACGCAGACCCGACCCCGCGGACCGCCGCGCCAAACTGATCTGCCCGACCGAGCGCGGCCTGCTGCAGATGGCGGCAGCCGCCGCCATCATGCGCTCGATCGAGGAAGGCCACGCGAAGGCACTGGGCGAGCAGGAGTACGCCACCTTCAAGGCGGCGCTGCGCAGCGTGGCGGAACTCCGGCACGAGCCTCCACCCGAAGGCCGGCCGACGGGACCCGGCCAGGACACCTGAACCCACCCGACCCCCGCCCGGCGTCACGCACCGCGCGGGACCCGCGCCGTCGTCCGCAGTTGCGGGCCCCTGATGGACAGCCGGCCGCCGAACTGGGTGAGCTGGGAGGCGGTCGCCGTGACGAGCGTGATGGTGCGGGTGCGGGTGGCCGGATGCGAGAGCCAGCGGGGTACGGCGTCGGGGGTGACGGAGACGGTGCGGTCCGCGGGGAGCGGGCTGCCGCCGAGGCCCGTGACCCTGCCGGTCAGTTTGCGGACGTAGAGGGTCGCCACCCCGCCGGCCCCCTGTCCCTTGAGCGTCGCGGTGGTCGCGGGCCTCGCCCGCAGGCGCATCGCCGCGCGGCCCCGGCCCGCGGTCAGATCGAGGTTGACGGCGTCCAGCGACCGTACGGTGAACTTCAGGGCCCGGACGCTCCCGGCGCCGGTGCGCACCGAGACCACCCCGCGGAACCGCGCACCGCGGAGTACGAGCCGGTCGGCACGGAGCACACAGGGGCCCTTCGCGGGGCGGACCGGGGGCGACGAACCGAGCCGTGCGCCGGCAACGCCGCCGGGCACGTGCGGCACGTCGAGGCGCAGGAGCACGGCCACGCCGACCACGGCCAGCGCACCCGCGAGGGGCCGGGCCACACGACCGAGCACAGGGCCGGGCTTACCGGTGCGCGGGTCAGGTGTCACTGCACCTCTCCCCCGTCACAGCCGTCGCAGCGCCCGCACCCGACGCGGTCGGCCGGCCGTCCGGCGCCGTCGACGGCTCGTCGGCCGGGGGCGGCAGCCAGGCACAGGCCAGGGAACCGCCGACCAGGCCGAAGGCCACACCGAGGAAGAGACCGCCGAAGTTCGCGACGGGGAAGGAGACGATGGCGAGCAGGAGGGTGGCGATCCCGGCGAACACCCGGAGATGGGGGCGGCAGCAGAGCGCGATGCCCAGGGCCGGGAGCAGGGTTCCGATCAGCAGGGACCCGGCGCCGGAGGTGGTCGACAGAGCGAGCGGAATCCCGCCCAGACTCAGGTTCGCGTAGGGCCAGTAGAGGATGGGCAGACCGGCGGCGAAGGTGAACAGCCCGGCCCAGAAGGGACGTTCACCACGCCAGGTGCGGAACCTGCGCCGGAACTCCGGCGCCCTGGCGAGCAGTTCACGTCCTCCGGCGAATGGGTTGGTGATCACGCGTCCTGTCCTGATGAGTGGGGTCCTGGTCCCGGGCGGAGGAGTCGGGTCCCGGGCGTGCGGCCCCCGCGCGCGGCGGCCACCGGAGTCAGAAGCATGCGTGGTCGCCCTGCCGGAGCCGCACGCTCAGGCCCGGAACGCTGATCGTGCCCGCGGAGACGGCGACCGCGGTCACCCGCACGTCGTTCAGGGTGGTCGACACCGCCTGCTGGGCGACGCCGTCGGGATCGAAGAACTGCGAGTTCCGGTCTCCGGACCTGACCGGGCCCTTGGTGAGGGCTCCCGAGGCAACGCCGATGTCGAGGCCGTTGAAATTCGCCTCGCCGACCGACTCCGTCGTCGCGTCGATGAAGAAGTTCGAAGTCTCGACCGGCCGGCCGGAACCGCCGGTGAGCCGCAGAGTCTGCGTGCCGAGCACCGGGACGTCGACGACGACGGACTGGCACAGCGAGGTGATCGTGGCATGCCGGAAACCGGAGACCACGACGGGGACGAGTTCGTGTTTCCTCGTCACGTCGACCATGCCGTAGAGGCTGAAACCACGGGCGGTCAGGGTGTCGGCGGACAGCTGGAACTTCTGGCCGGAGATGAAGAACGAGGCGGCGAGCACTCCCTGTGCCATGGCGACGCCCACGGTCGCGCAGGCGGCGACGCCGGGCACCAGGACCACCGCGAAGCGTCTCCAGCGGGTTCGTCCGGCGCGGTGCGACATCCCGTCTCCTTCGGTCGTGAGGTGGACCCGCCCATGCCGACAAGGCGGCAGATGCACCTTTTGTCCGATGTTGGATCCTAGGCTCCCGGCTACGCCGACCGACTGCACGCCAGGCCAGCCGGACGAGTGACGCAAGTTCTGCTGCTCTCTTCGGGCGACGAGGTCCCTGTTGCAGCCGGCGGAGCACGGAGCTCGGCATCCGCCGCGAAGACCCCTGTTCAGCCGCGGGCCCCGCGCCCACCGGCTGCCGGGCTGCCACCCCGACGACCGGGTCACGAACCTCGCCCCGGTCGACCGGAGCCCTCAGGAGGCGAACGGCACCTGCGCCGACGGCACTTCACCGGTCCCCGCGGGGTGCCGCCACACGCCCTCCGCGGCCAGCCGGGGCAGCACCCCCTCCCCGAACCAGTACGCCTCCTCCAGATGCGGATACCCGGAAAGCACGAACTCCTCGATGCCCAGCGCCGCATACTCCTTGATCCGCTCGGCGACCTCGTCGTGGGAGCCGACCAGGGCGGTCCCGGCACCGCCCCGGACCAGGCCGATGCCCGCCCAGAGGTTGGGGTGGATCTCCAGCGCGTCCCGGCGGCCGCCGTGCAGCGCCAGCATCCGCCGCTGCCCCTCGGACTCGCTGCGGGCGAGCCCCGACTGCACCGACCGCACGGTCTCCGGGTCGAACCCGTCCAGCAGCCGGCCCGCCTCGGCCCACGCCTGCTCGGACGTATCCCGGGTGATGACGTGCAGCCGGATCCCGAACCGCAGGGTGCGCCCCTGTGCCGCGGCGAGCCCCCGGATCCAGGCGATCTTCTCGGCGACCTGGGCCGGCGGCTCCCCCCAGGTCAGGTACACGTCGACGTACCGGGCCGCGACCTCGCCCGCGACCGGCGAGGACCCCCCGAAGTACACCTCGGGCACCGGCTCCGGCACCCGGGCCAGCCTGGCGTCCTCGACCCGCAGGTGCTCCCCGTCCAGATCGACCGCCTTGCCCTCCCACAACCCCCTTACGACCTCCAGGAACTCACCGGTGCGGCGGTACCGGGCGTCCTTGTCGAGGAAGTCCCCGTAGGCCCGCTGCTCGTGACTCTCTCCCCCGGTCACCACGTTGAGCAGCAGCCGTCCGCCGGTCTGCCGCTGGAAGGTGGACGCCATCTGCGCGGCGAGCGTCGGCGAGACGAACCCCGGCCGGAAGGCGACCAGGAACTTCAGCCGCTCGGTGTGCTGGCTGACCATCGCCGTGGTCAGCCACGCGTCCTCGCACCAGGCGCCGGTCGGGGTGAGCGCACCCACGAAGCCGAGGTCCTCCGCGGCCCTGGCGATCTGGCTCAGATAGGCGACCGTCGGCGGCCGGTCCCGTCCGGAGGCCGTCGCCGGGGTGCCATGACCGCCGCCGACGACGTGCCGGCTGTCCCCGTTGGTGGGCAGGAACCAGTGGAAGGTGAGGGGCACGGGGGTCTCCGATCGAAAAGGGGGCCTGGGGTCACAGGAGGCCGTGGCGGGGCGGCAGGGTGCCGTTGAGGACGTAGCGGCCGATGTGCTGGATCTTCCAGCGGGTCGGATCGTGCAGGGTGTGGGTCCGGGCGTCCCGCCAATGCCGGTGCAGATTCAGGGAGTTGAGGGCCGAGCGGGTCCCGGACACCTCGAAGAGCGCCCCGGCGACGGTCACGGCCGCCCCGGCCGCCTGCACCTTCGCGGCGGCAACGGCGACGGACGCCTCGGCGGCCGACGTGTCGGTGAGGTCGGCGCCGGCCGCGTCGACCGCGCGGGCGGCCTCCCGCAGCAGGGCCTCGGACGCCCGTACCTGCACGGCGAGTTCACCGAACCGCTGGATCAGCAGCGGGTCCTCGGCGGCGGACTCGACCCCGCTCTCGAACCAGGGCCGGCTCCTGGTCCGTACGAACTCCGCCGCCTCGGCCAGCGCGCCCCCGGCGATCCCCACGTCGATGGCGGCGTGCAGCAACTGAGCGACGGCTCCGTGGAGTTGAGGTCCCTGGAAGGTCAGGTGGTGCGGCAGCACGCGGTCGGCGGGCACCGCCACGCCGTCCAGCCGGACGGTCCCGCTGGCGGTCGTGCGCTGCCCCATGCCGTCCCAGTCGTCGACGACGGTGAGGCCGGGCGCATCCCTGGGGACGTACGCCACGTGCAGGTTGTCGTCCTCGGTGCGGGCCAGGACCGGGATCCAGTCGGCGAAGAGCGCGCCGGTGGAGTAGTGCTTGACTCCCGTCAGCCGATGGCTGCCGTCGCCCTGGCGTGCCAGGCGGGTCCGGATGTCCTGGACGTGCTTCGTCCCCGCCTCGGACTGGGCGTTGCCGAAGCGGCTGCCGGCGAGCAGCTCCGCGAAGAAGAACTTTCGCTGTTCCTCGGTGCCCTGACGACGCATCACGTTCACGTACGCGAAGTGGCTCTGCGGGATCTGCGCGAGGCTGCCGTCGGCCGAGCCGAGGAGCCGGAAGATCTCCGCGAGCGTCAGGGCGTCGACGTCGGCGCCGCCGTGCTCGGCGGGCACGGTGACGCCCAGCAGGCCCGAGGCCGACAGCCGGTCCAGCTCGGCCCGGGGCAGGCGGCGTTCGGCGTCCCGTTCGGCGGCCCCGGCCCGGAACTCCTCGGCCAGGGCCGTTGCCACGGCGAGGGCCTCGGTGGCGTCGGCGATGACGTGGGCGGTCATCGGTTCAGCTCGCCGCGGCCAGGACGGGCATGCGGCCGAGGAGCGCGGCCGAGAACTGGTCGACGATCGGGACGAGGGCCTCGGCGGCGGCCGGTGCGAGGGTCAGGGTGCCGTCCTCCCCCACGGTGATGTCCTTGTCGAGGGTGAACCAGCCCTGGACTATGTGGGCGGCACCCATGGAGTTGAGGACCGGGCGCAGCGCGTAGTCGATGGCGAGGACGTGCGCGACGGAGCCGCCGGTGGCCAGCGGCAGCACGGTCTTGCCGGTGAGCGCGTACTGCGGGAGCAGGTCGAGCAGGGCCTTGAGGACGCCGGAGTACGAGGCCTTGTAGACCGGGGTGCCGACCACGACCCCGTCGGCGCGGGCGAACAGCTCGGTCGCCTCGACGATCGCCGGGTGCCGGAAGTCGGCGCCGAGCAGGGCCTCGGCGGGGATGGTGCGGACGTCGAGCGGGACGACCTCGTGGCCCTGGGCGGTCAGCCGCTGGTCCAGGTGGCGCAGCAGGCGGCCGGTGCGGGAGGAGGCGGAGGGACTGCCGGAGACGGACAGGACGGTGGCCATGGAGCTGCCTCTTTCTGGTGGCCGGGGCGGCGCGGAACGCCTCGTCGAGGGGGAGGGTCAGGCGTGGGCCCGGGCGGACTCGGGCTCGGAGTCCGGGAGCTGGGCCTCCAGTTCGCGGACCAGGGGCAGCACGCGCCTGCCGAAGTACTCGACCTCCTCGTGGTAGTGCAGGAAGCCGAGCAGGAAGAGGTCGACGCCGAGCTTCTTGTAGGCGACGATGCTCCCCCAGCCTTCGGCCGGGAGGGACCCCCAGGCGATCTGTTCCGGGGTGCCGATGAGGCCGGTGCGGAAGCCGTCGTTGTACTGGACGAGGTCCTCGAAGGTGGAGTCCTGCCACATGCCCTTGCCGTCGGCGGCGGACTGCCCGGCCTGCTTGACGGCGGCGCCGAAGCCCTCGACGGCCCCGCTGTCGGCCTTGGCGATGATCTCGCGGAGGGTGTCACGGGCCTCGGCCTCGGTGTCGCGGGCGATGAGGAAGCCGTTGAGGCCGAACTTCGGTGCCGCACGCCCCGCTTCGACGGCGGACTTGCGAACGTCGTCGATCTGCTCGACGACGCCGTCGAAGTCCTTGCCGTTGGAGAAGTACCAGTCGGAGACGCGGCCCGCCATGGCGCGGGCGGCGGTGGAGTTGCCGCCCTGGAAGATCTCGGGGTGCGGGCGCTCGGGGGTGTTCAACGGCTTGGGCTTGAGGGAGAAGTCCCGCAACCGGTAGAAGTCACCGGCGAGTTCGGTGTGGTCCTCGGTCCAGATCTGGCGCAGCGCGCGGATGAACTCCTCGGCGCGGCGGATGGGGGTCCCCCCGGTTCGAGCGAAGCCGAGAACTGGGGGAGTTCGTCGTGCTCCAGCCAGTGCTCGCCGAGCGCGGTGAACTCCCCCTTGAACCAGCCGGAGACGACGTTCACGGCGAACCGGCCGTTCGAGAGGTGGTCGGCGGTGGCGCCGAGCTTGGCGAGGACACCGGGGTGCCACAGACCGGGGTGGACCGCGGCGATCACCTTCAGGCGCTCGGTGGCGAGCAGCAGGGCGAGGCTGAAGCTGGTCGACTCGTGCTGGAACTAGGCGCCGTAGCTGGCCAGGTAGCGGACCTGGGCTGAGCGCGTACTCGAAGCCGTTGTTCTCGGCGAGGACGGCGAGTTCGCGGTTGTAGTCGTATCCCCAGTCGGTGCGCTGCTCGATCGTGCTGGTGACGAGTCCTCCGCTGACGTTGGGAACCCAGTAGGCGAATTTCACGGGCGCGGCGGGCATGCGGAACTCCTGTTGCGAGTTTTCGGGCGCGCCGGAATTCAGCGCCGGCCGCGCGGCGCGCGGGTGGGCACGGTGAATTCAGGCGGGAAAATTCAGGTGGAAAAAGAAGAGGGGGAGCACGCGGCGGATCTTGGTGGGGTGATCAGGCCGCGGCGCAACAGGAGGCGCTGGAGACGCGCGCGAGGTCGACGTGGCGTCGCCGCGTGAGGTCCAGTCGCATCTTCATGCCGTCGATGGTCGCAGTCCGCGCCGAGGGCCGTCAAGGAAAACCCGACCGGTCTCGTATCGCGGACCATTGAATTTCACGAACGTGTGACAGGGAAACCCTTGAACACGCCCCTGGCGGCGGCGCATTCTGCGGGGGTGCGGACCGAACAGCTGGAATACATAGCGGCCGTGACCCGGCTCGGTTCACTGCGCCGGGCGGCCGACGAACTGCGCCTGTCGCAGCCCGCGTTGAGCGAGACCGTCCGGAACCTGGAGCGGGAGCTGGGCATCGACCTGCTGGAGCGCAAGCGGACCGGGGCGACGATGAGCGCGGCCGGGCAGGAGCTGATGCCGCACATCGCCCAGGTACTGGAGGCGGTGGACCGGTTGCGGGTGGCGGCGGGCGAGCAGCACCGGATCAGCCGGATGGTGCGGGTCGGCACGGTCAACGCGGCGACCGTGCCGCTGCTCATCCCGGTGCTGCGGGAGTTCGGGGCCACGCATCCGGTCACCCAGGTCGAGGTGGTGGGCGCCCAGCAGACGGAGATCCACCGGGGGCTCGCCGAGGGCGGTTTCGACCTGGGGCTGGTGAACCATCTCGACGGTGACGACGTGCCCGCCGGCTTCGAGGCCACCGAACTGCTGCGCGGGCGGCCGGTGGTGTGCGTACGGCCGGACAGTCCGCTCGCCGGCCGGGCCGAGGTGTCGGCCGACGACCTGCTCACCGTGCCGCTGATCGCCATGCGCACCGGCTATGTGATGCACCGCTATGTGCACCGGCTGCTGGCGGACCGTACCCCCGTCTTCTCGTACTCGACGGACGGGGCCGAGATGGGCAAGCTGATGGTCGCGGAGGGGCTCGGCGCGACGGTGCTCCCGGACTTCAGTGTGGTCGGGGACCCGCTGGAACGCGGCGGGACGATCGTGTGCCGGCCGCTCGCCGGGGGCGCCACCGAGGTGGTGCTGATGCTCCAGCGCCGACGGACCGAGTCGGTGCCGCAGGCCGCGCGGGACCTGCACGAGACGTTCGTACGCCGGGCGGCCGAGCTGGGCGCGGACGCCGGCTGAGCGGCGGCAGCGCCCCGAAGGGGCGCGGGGCTGTATCCATATGCGGCTCCGCCGCGTGGGCGCGACCAGCCACGACGTCGCCGCAGACGGCAGACGGCAGACGGCAGACGGCAGACGGCAGACGGCAGCATTCCAGCGGAGCGCTCAGCGGGCCTCAGGTGTCGAGCGCGGTCAGGTGGTTCCGCAGCGCCGCGGTGATCTCTTCCGCCGCGGCGAGCTGGTCCGGGGTGAGGGCGGCCACGAACAGCTCCCGTACGGCGCGCAGATGAGGCAGGGACGCGTTCCGGAACGCCTCCGCGCCCTCCGGCGTGAGCACCACCTCGGCGCCCCGGCTGTCGGTGACGCACTCCTCGCGCCGGATCAGCCCGCGCCGCTCCATGCGGCCGATCTGGTGCGAGAGGCGACTGCGCTCCCAGCCGACGCGGGCCGCCAGTTCGGAGGACCTCAGCCGCCGCCCGTCCGCCTCACGCAGGGCGAGAAGCACGGCGTAGTCGCCCGGTGACAGGGAGCTCTCGCGCTGCAGGCGGGACGAGAGCTCGGAGCGGAGCGCTTCCGTCGTCTCGATGAAGTCCCGCCAGATCCGCAGTTCTTCAGGGCTGGGGAATTCCCTCCGTCGCGCTGCCATCGTGCCGCCACTCCTCTTGTTGACACGTCAATCATATGCGAGCGATGATTGACGCGTCAACTACTCGAAGGAGCCCCGTCATGCCAGCCCCCGCGTCAGACCCCGTGCCCGACTCCGCGTCCGACCTCGTCTTCGGTCTCGACACCTTCGGCGACGTGCCGCAGGACGACTCGGGAGCCCCGGTGTCCTACGCACGGGCCATCCGGCAGGTCGTCGACGAGGCCGTGCTCGCGGAGGAGACCGGCGTCGACGTCATCGCCCTCGGCGAACACCACCGCCCCGAGTAC
The DNA here is from genome assembly GCF_040296885.1 of Streptomyces sp. NPDC001980. NCBI lineage: Bacteria > Bacillati > Actinomycetota > Actinomycetes > Kitasatosporales > Streptomycetaceae > Streptomyces > Streptomyces sp. NPDC001980. The sequence continues at coordinate 80,500 of NZ_JBEOYD010000014.1, forward strand.
GCGGTCTCGTCCCCGGAGACCGTCCTCGCCGGCATCGCCACGCGCACCCGGCGGATCCGGCTGGCCTCCGGCGTGACCGTGCTGAGCTCGGACGACCCGGTCCGCGTCTTCCAGCGCTTCGCCACCGTGGACGCGCTCTCCGACGGGCGGGCGGAGGTCATCCTCGGGCGCGGCTCCTTCACCGAGTCGTTCCCCCTGTTCGGATACGACCTGAGCGACTACGACGTGCTGTTCGAGGAGAAGATCGAGCTGTTCGCCAAGCTGCTGGAGGAGAAGCCCGTCACCTGGAGCGGCACCAAGCGGGCGCCCCTCGAAGCCGCCGACGTCTTCCCCAAGACCGAGTCGGGTCACTTGAGTACCTGGGTCGGGGTCGGGGGCACCCCGCAGTCGGTCATCCGCACCGCCCGCTACGGATTCCCGCTCATGATCGCCATCATCGGCGGCTCCCCGGAGCGGTTCGCGCCGTACATCGACCTGTACCGCCGCGCCGCCGACCAGTTCGGTACGACCGCGCACCCGGTCGGGATGCACTCGCCGGGGTTCGTCGCCGACACCGACGAGGCGGCCCGGGAGCAGCACTGGCCGTCCTACCGGGTCATCCGTGACCGCATCGGCGCGCTGCGGGGCTGGCCGCCGATCCGCAGGGAGGAGTACGAGGCCGAGATCGAGCACGGCTCCCTGTACATCGGCTCCCCGGAGACGGTCGCCCGCAAGATGGCCCGTGCGGTCAAGGCGCTCGGCGTGGGCCGGTTCGACCTGATCTACACCAGTGGGGCACAGCCGGTCAGCGCCCGCCTGCGCGCCGTCGAGCTGTACGGCACGAAGGTGATCCCGATGGTCCGCGACCTCCTCGCCGGCTGACGCCGTGAACGGAAACGGAGCGGACAGGAAGGCCACCGGCGTGCGCACGGTCGGGATCCTGGGGGCCGGCAAGGTCGGCACCGTACTGGCACGGCTGGCGCTGGCGGCCGGCTACCGCGTGCTGATCGCCGGATCCGGCGACCCCGCCGCGATCGCCCTCACCGTCGAGGTCCTCACCCCCGGTGCCGTCCCGGTCGGCGCCGCGCAGGCCGCGGCGGAGGCGGACGTGGTCGTCCTGGCCCTGCCGCTCGGCAAGTACCGCGGCATTCCCACCGGAGAACTGCGCGGCAAGCTCGTCGTCGACGCGATGAACTACTGGTGGGAGGTGGACGGCGTCCGCGCGGACCTCACCGACCCGCTGACCTCCTCCAGCCAGACCGTGCAGGCGTACCTGCCGGATGCGCGGGTGATCAAGGCGTTCAACCACATGGGCTACCACGACCTCGAGGACGGCGCGCGGCCCGCGGGAACCCCTGGCCGCAAGGCGATCGCGATCGCCGGCGACGATCCGGACGGCCTCGCCACGGTCGCCCGCCTCGTCGACGCGCTCGGCTTTGACCCCGTGGTGGCGGGCCCGCTCGCCGAAGGGGTACGGCTGGAGCCGGGCACCGAGCCCTTCGGCGCGAACGTCGGCGCCGAAGAACTGCGTGCGATGCTCGACCGGTTCCCGGAGTCCGACCGCGGACGCGCCGTGATCGCCGCACGGGCGGCCGCCGCGGCGCCGACCGGACCCGCCGCCTGAACACACGTACGGCAAGGCCGGTTTGCACGCCCGGGCACATCGTCCCGATCGTGCGGTGCGGGCACGGTTCGTCCGCTTCGCCCCCGGTGTTTCGGTACGGTGGGGGCCGCTCCGCGGAAGGGCCCCGGTGCGGTTCCCCGAGCGCTGACACAGCATCACGGACCGGGCAAGGAGACAGCATGCTCTCGGACTCGATCGTCTTCGGCGCCGGGGGCTTCATCGGCCGCTCCCTGGTGGCGGAACTCCTGCGCCGGGGCCACCGGGTGGCGGCCGCCGTGCGCGGCTCCGGTGACGGGCTGACGGCGTGGCTCGACGGGCAGGGCGTGGACCGTGCCGCTCTGACGGTGGTCCGGGCCGACCTCACCGCCCCCGGTCTGGGGCTGCCGGCGGACGGGCTGTCCGGGGTCCGCGACGTCTACAACACCGCCGCGCGCTTCGCGTTCGGCATCACGGCGGCGCAGGCCCGGGCGGTCAACGTGACGGGTGCCGTGCAGGTGGTCGCCTGGGCGGCGGGCCTGCCGAAGCTGCGCCGGGTGGTGCACATCAGCGGCTACCGCATGGCCGCCGCGGACGGCCGGCCGCCGGACTACCGCCGGCTGGGCGCGTACGAGGCGTCGAAGCAGGAGGGCGACGCCGCGGTGCGGGCCCGCGCCGGCGAGCTGGGGGTTCCGCTGAGCGTCGCCAATCCCAGTACGGTGATCGGGCCGGGCCAGTACCTCGGCCTGGCCGAGGTGGTCTCCGGGCTCTGGCAGGGCCGGCTGCGGGCCCTGCCCGGCGGTCCCGGCGTCTTCCTCCCGGTCGTGACCCTGGACCACTTCGTCCGGTTCCTGGCCGCCCTTCCGCAGGACCCCGGGAGCGCGGGCCGCACCTACTGGGTGCTGGACGACTCCACTCCCGAACTGCCCGCACTGGTCGGCCTGCTGGCGGAGCACATGGGGGTGCGCTCCCCCGGCCGCTCGGTCCCGGTGGGTGTGCTGCGCAGGCTGCCCCGGGCGATCACCCGGGCGGATCCCGAGACCCTGTCGTTCCTGTCGACCGACCGCTACGACACGGCCGCCGCCCGCGCCCTGTCCGCGGCGCACGGACTGTCCATGGCGCCCGTGCGGCCGGCGCTGCGCCAGTGGGCCGACGACCTGGTCGCCACCCGCTTCGGCCGCTCCGGCCCGTCCCGCCGCCCCTACGGCTTCCACAGTGTGGCGGGCACCCGCACCTGGGTGACCGGGGAACGGCGGCGCCCCGGTTACGTGCTGTTGCACGGACTCCTGCTGAGCGCCGACGCCTGGGCGGGGACGGCGGACCACCTGGACGCGCCCGCCCTCGCTCCCGACCTGCCCGGCTTCGGCAGGTCGGGAGCGGGCGCGGGAACTCTCGACGACTGGCTCGCCGACCTGCTGCGCCCGGTGGAGACCCGGCCGGTGCTGGTGGCGCACTCGCTCGCCTGCGGCCCCGCACTGCGCTACGCCGCGGCCCGGCCCGACCGGCTCGCCGCGCTCGTGCTGGTCGCCCCGGCCTTCCTCCAGCAGCCGTCCGCCGCGGTGCTGCGTTCGCCCCTGGCCGTACCGCTGCTGCGCACGGCTCCCGCCTCCCGCCTGGCTCGTTCACTCGGCCTGTCCGAGGAACCGGGCCTCGACGCGCTCGCGCTGGACCTGCGGCGCGCCGGGACATCACGCCGGGTGGTCGCCGCCCTGCGCGACGCCCACCGGCAGCGCACTGAACTCCGCCGAGTACTGCGGGAGTTGCGGCTACCGGTGGACATCGTCGTCGGGTCGGCGGATCCGCTCACCGAGCCCGTGGACACGCCGGTCACGGTGATCGAGGCCGCGGGGCACTGTCCCCAGCTCACCCGTCCGGCGGCCGTGGCACGCCTTCTGACGTCCTGCCGGGACCGGGCCGGCACCCGGTAGCGGCGCCCCGGACCGGCTCCGCCGTCCGCTACCCGGTGAAGGCGAGAACCACGTTGTGTCCCCCGAATCCGAAGGACGTGGACAGGGCCGCCCGGACGGATGCCCGTCGCGGCCCGCCGGACACCAGGTCCAGCTCGATCCCGTCCGACGCCTTGTCCAGGTTGCGGACCGGCGGGATCAGGCCGTGTACCAGGGTGAGGACGGTGAAGACGGCCTCGACCGCGCCGGAGGCGCCCAGGAGGTGGCCGGTGGCGGACTTGCAGGCGGTGACCGCCGGATGCGGACCCACGGCCTCCTGTACGGCCCGGGCCTCGGTGGCGTCGCCCAGGGGCGTACCGGTGGCATGCGCGTTCACATGGCCGATGTCGGCTCCGGCGAGATCCGCGTCCCGCAGCGCCGCCCCGATGGCCCGCACCTGGCCCTCCGCGGCGGGGAGCGTCACGTCGTACGCGTCGGACGTGACCCCCGCGCCCGACAGGGTCGCGTGCACGTGCGCGCCGCGCGCCCGCGCGAAGTCGGCGCGCTCCAGTACGACCATGCCCGCGCCCTCGGACATGACGAACCCGTCGCGGTCCTGGTCGAAGGGCCGGGACGCCAGGTCCGGGGCGTCGTTGCGCAGGGACAGGGCGCGCATCCGGGCGAACGCGCCGAGCGCCAGCGGGTGCAGGCAGGCGTCCGTGCCACCCGCGACGACCACGTCCGCCCGGCCGGACCGGATCAGCAGCATGCCGACCGCCAGCGCCTCCGCGCCGGACGCGCAGGCGCTGGTCGGGGCATGCGTGCCCGCCCGGGCCCCCAGCAGCAGGCCGACCGCCGCGGCGCTGCCGTTGGGCATCAGCATGGGCACCGTGTGCGGTGAGATGGCGCGTGGGCCCCGTTGCTCCAGCCGGTCGTCCTGTTCGAGGAGGGTGAGCCCGCCGCCGATGCCGGTCCCCACGACCACCGCGAGCCGCTCGGCCTCGACCTCCGGCGCGCCGGCGTCCGTCCACGCCTCCCCGGCCGCCACGACCGCGGCCGCCTGACTGCGGTCGAGGCGCCGCCGCTGGACCCGGTCCAGCCGGAAGGCGGGGTCCTCGCACATGCCCCCTGCGATGCGGACGGGCAACTGCTCGGCCCAGGGGGTGTCCAGCCGGGTCACGCCGGACCGGCCGGACAGCAGCGCCGCCCAGCTGGACGGCACGTCACCGCCGAGCGGGGTGGTGGCTCCGAGGCCCGTCACCAGCACCTCGGCACTCGGGGGTGTACGCCGGCCGGCGTGGGGCCGGTTCGTCTCAGTGGTCGCGGGCAGCATGACGGGTTCCTTCCGCGCGGTGTTCCGGTCTCTTGCCTTGCGTCGCCGGCGGGATGTTCCCCGGCGTCTCCCAGGACGCCGGGGGGAGCCCGGCCGTCACCAGCGCCATGATGGCGATCAGTAATTCCCCGGAGGTGAGAATTTCTTCGGCCCTTTCCATGCCTTTCCTGAACTCTTCGAATATCGGCCTTTTTCTTCGGCACACCTGCCCGGAGAAATCTACTCGCCCGGAACGACCCGGCGCCTCACTCCTTTTCACGAGATCGAGGCAGGTCCGGGAGACCACACAAAGGACCATTAGAACTATTAACAGCCCACAACCTGTCCTATTTTATGCAGATAGCCCGACGGCGCCCCCTCTATTGCACTTGTTGCAGCGACGCTTGAACACCCTGCATAGTGAGGTAGTAATGCCGCAGGGGGAACGAAACCAGCAGGACCTTGCATTATTCCGCCCATCCGAAAGGAGAAGTCCATTCGTGCCTCAATACGGTGAGGGGCAGTTATTCTCGGCCACCCAGGACGTCCGTGTCCTGCGCTGGCCGGTCGAGGTGCAGGAACTGGAACAGTTGCGGCGCCGCGGAATCCTCCGCCTCCTCGTGGTGGAGAACGGCGCGACGCCTCCGGTTCCGAGCGACTCGCGGGAGGACTGGATCCGGGCGCCGGTCAGCAGGGCCGACTTCGCCGCCCGGGTCGCGGCGCTCCGGGCCAGGGCCGGCACGCACCGGATCCCCGTCCTCGACCAGGACGGGCTGCTCCGGTACGGCACCCGGATGGTGCCCGTGTCACCGACCCAGATGAACCTGCTGCAACCACTGGTCGAGCGGTACGGCACCCTCGTGGCCCGGCACGAACTGATCGCCCTGCTCCGCGACCGGCGCGGCACGGCCAGCCAGAACGCCCTGGACCTGCACATCATGAGAATCCGGCGCAAGGTGGTCTCCCTCGGGCTGCGCGTCCGGACCGCCAACGGACGCGGATATCTCCTCGAATCGACGGACTGATCTTCACAACAGCCAACGAAACGAGCCCTGTTGAGCGCCATGCGCTCAACAGGGCTCGCGCGGAGCACCGCAGGCTCACTGGAGCGCCCGCGGAGCGCGGGAGCCGGTCCACGGGCGGACGGGCTCCGGGCAGGACGGCGCCATCAGGCCCGTCCGGTAGGCGTGGATGACCGCATGTACCCGGTTGCGCAGGTTCAGCCTTTCCAGCAGCCGTTGCACATGGGATTTCACGGTGTTCTCGCTCAGCACCAGCACCGCGGAGATCTCCGTATTGCTCAGTCCCTGGGCGAGCAGCCGGAACACCTCCCGCTCCCGCCGGGTCAGCAACTGGAATCCCGCCGCCCCCGCCGCCGGAACACCGGGGAAATCCACGGCCTCGGGAAACCGGCCGTCGCCGCCCCCCGAAGGACCCTGCTCCCCGAAGAAGATCCGGTAGCCGGCCGCCACGACGTGAATCGCGGACAGCAACTGATCCGGGGTGACCCGGTGCAGCACGACTCCGTGCACTCCGGCCCGGAGGGCGATCCCCGCACCCGGGCCGCACTCGTGGGCCATGAGCAGCACGCCGGGCCCTTCGTCGCCGCAGCACGCGGACAGCTCGTCGACCAGTTCCACGGCGTCGGCGGGGCCCGGGAGAGCGCCGGCGAGCAGCAGACGCGGTCGGAGTTCACGGGCCTTCGCCACCGCACTCGCGACGTCGGACACCTCGCCGACCACCTCGATACCGCCGTCCTCGTCGAGGACGGACCGGATTCCGGTGCGGGCTATGGACCGCTCGTCCGCCAGCAGGACCCGGATCGGTGAGCTCATCACTGTCCCCTCCCGTCCCCTCCGACCGGACATGCCGATGGCGGGCATGCCGTCACACCAGGTCGCCCACGCACCCCGGCACCGCCGGTTCGGGGTCGGCGGGGCGGCCGCCGCGGGGGCGCCGCGGTACCAGCAGGACCGCCAGCGCTCCGCAGGCGATCAGGGCGACGCCGGTCCACACCGCCGGAACCATGCCGTCCGTGAACCGGTCCGCGGTGGTGAGGTCCCCGTGCGCGGAGAACACCGAGGCGAGGACCGCGATGCCGAGCACACCGCCGAGTTCGCGCAGCGCGCTGATCGACCCGGAGGCCATGCCGCGCTCCCCGGCGTCGACCGCGCTCATCACCATGTTCGCGGTGGGTGTGAAGTAGCAGGTCATGCCGAGGCCGCACAGGACCAGGGCGGGAATCAGCGACGGATAGGGGACCTCGGGCGAGACCCGGGCGGCGATCCATCCCAGTCCGAGGGCCTGGAGGGCGAGGCCGAGCGCGACGATGGTGCGGCCGCCGACGCGGTCGGAGACCAGGCCGACCAACGGCGCCACGAAAATGGGCACCGCGGTCCACGGCAGGATCCGCAGGCCCGCCTCCAGGGGTGTGTAGCCGCGCGGTCCCTGGAGGAACTGGGTGAGCAGGAAGACCGAGCCGAACATGCCGGCGAACATCAGCAGCCCGGCGGCGTTCATGGCGCTGAAGGTCCGGTGGCGGAACAACTTCATCGGGAACATGGGGTGTTCGACCCGCAGTTCCCAGCGGACGAAGGCGATCAGGACGGCCGCGCCGCCGGCCAGCGAGAGCAGGACGCGCGCGCTGGTCCAGTGGTCGGCGTGACCGTTGATGATGCCGAAGACGATCCCGAAGAGCCCGGCACTGGCCAGGACCGTGCCCACCAGGTCCAGGCGCGGGCTGGGGCCGTGGCTCTCGGTGAGCTTCCACCGGGCGACGGGCAGCAGCAGCGCGCCGATCGGCACGTTGATCCAGAAGATCCACTGCCAGCTCAGGTGTTCCACCACCGCGCCGCCGAGGAGCGGGCCCATCGCGATCGCGACGCCCTCCACGGCACTCATCGCGCCCAGCAGGGCACCGCGCCGCCGCTCGGGCGCCGCTTCCGTGAGGATCGTCAGGTTCAGCGGCATCAACAGCGCGGCGCCCAGGCCCTGTACGGCGCGGGCGGCGATCAGGGCGCCGATGCCGGGGGCCAGCGCCGCCCCGGCCGACGCGACGACGAAGACGCCCAGCCCGATGCCGAACATCCGCCGTCGGCCGAACCGGTCCCCGAGTGCCGCGCCGGTCAGCATGAGCACCGAGTAGGTGAGGGTGTAGGCGTTGACGGTCCACTCCAGTTGCTGGATGCTCCCGCCGAGGTCCTCGCGGATCGACGGCAGGGCCGTGATGACGACGAGGTTGTCGAGCGACACCATGGCCACGCCCAGGCCACAGCAGAAGAACGTCCACAGCACGTTCCGTTGCCGAACACTCATGTCCACCTCCGTGGTCGCGATGGCTGCGCGGGCGCCGGCGGCACGGCCTCGCCCGGTCTGCGTCATGAGGCCGCGCGTTCCCGGCCGGTTCGTCGCCGGTGAACGCGCGGCCGTGGGTCGGAGCTTCGGGCCCGGCGGCTCAGGAGACGTCGCGGTCCACCGCGGCCAGCGGTGCCCGGCCGGCGCCGGAGCGCCGGGCCAGCCGCAGGAGCTCCGGCAGCAGTGCCCCCAGTTCCACCGGCCACCGCACCCGGGTGCGCCACCGCTCCCCGAGCGGCCTGGCCTGCTGGTGCACGTCGAGACGGACCTCGGGCCGCACCCGCTGCCCGGTCAGCAGCCGCACCACCATGTGGGAGCTGATCACGCCGAACGCCATGGCCGTGTAGGCGACCTGCGGAAAGCTGTAGTCGGTCCGGGCGTGGTTGGCCCGGATCTCGGCCAGCATGTCGGTCGGCACGTGCCGCAACGGAACGGCCCGCCGCAGCAGGTCCCACATGTCGTAGCGGTCCGCGTCGTGCGGGCCGACGGCCCCCGCGAACGGTTCGCGGACGTGCCGGTAGTCGTAGCAGCGGACGTACTGGGTGCCCGCCATGTCCCAGCCGGTGATCAGGGGCAGTCGCCGCTGTACGGCGTGGCGGTGCAGCAGGAGTTTGGCCCGCCACCCCTCGGGGGTCGTCACGTCCACCCCGTCGATGATCACCTGGCAGGCGGCCGTCAGCTTCTCGACGGTCTGCCCGGTGACTCCTTCGGTGAACACCTCGACCGAGGCGTGCGGGTTGATCGCCCGTACCCGGTCCCCGGCCAGCGCGGCCTTGTTCCGGTCGAGGTCGGCGACGGTCGCCGACTGCCGGTTGAGATTGTTGAGTTCGTAGGTCCCCGGGTCGGCGAGGACGAATTTCTGCAGACCGAGCCGGGTGAGTGGTTCGACGGCGGCGCCGCCGATCGATCCGCAGCCGGCCACCAGGACGGTGGCCGTGCGCAGCGCCCACTGATCGGCCTCGGGCACCACACCGGCGTTCCGGGCGGTCAGCTCCGTGTAGAACCGGGCATTCGCCGTGGGCCCTCCGGCCGTCTCGGGCATCGGTTCCCTGTCGCCGTTCGTCACCTGTGAGCCCCTCCTCGTGCGGGATCGGGACGGTGTCCCGTACGCGTCCTGCGGGCGGCCAGGGTGGTGATCACGGCCTGCCACGAGGCCAGGTCGCTCGTCCCGTCGAGGTAGGAGCGGACCACGTCCCGGTACCACGCGATGTCGTCGGGCACCGGGGCGGCGAACGGCTTGGCCACGACCGTCTGCCGGTAGATCGGCGCCATGGGATCCGATGGGCAGAGATATGGCGAGGTGCCCTCGACGACGTGCAGGTCGAAGCCGACCAGCCGCAGATGGCGCAGGGCGACGTGCTCCTTGGCGTCGCCGAGTACGACGCGCACGCCGTCGCCCAGTGCGAGCAGCGCCTCGCCGATGCCCAGCATGAGGTGCCAGGGGACGCGGGTGTGCTGCTCGTCCCGTGGCATCGCCTGGTCCCGCAGGAACCGCTTGAACTCGAAGGCCTGGTGGGTGCCCAGGCCGGGCCGTGCGTACCTCCCCAGCAGGTCGATGCGGTGCGCCGCCTCCGTCGGGAACGGGGTACGGCACGCGGAGTCCAGGGGCAGGCTCTCGTGGTCCGCCGAGCAGGCCAGTCCCACGTAGCCGCGGATCTTCCCGGAGCGCGCGCACAGCGTGACCGTGTGGATGTTCTCCACGGGCGAGTGCGGCAGCGGTTCGTGGAAGGCCGCGGTGCGGTGGACCGCGTCTTCGGAGATCCAGTTCAGCCGGAGGTACTGGGCGAGGCGGAACCCCAGCATCCCCTTGAGGTAGCGGGCGGGGAACTGGCTGTCGCGGCCCGTGACGGTGACCAGTGCGCCGTCGGGGTCCTCGACGAGGGAGAGCGGGTCGCCCCGCAGCTCCAGGGGCAGCCGGCGGTAGCTGAGCCGGTCGTGGAGGCTGATGATGTCCCGGGCGTAGCGCCGGGCGCGGGGATCCCGGGTTTCGGCGGGCTCCGGGGCCGGGGCGTCGCGTAAGCCGGGGCCGGCGGCTCGGCCGGCGGCGCTCACCACTCGTCCTTCTCGGCGTAGAGGCTCTCGGTGACGGCGAGGGCCAGGACCTCGGGGGTGCCCTCGTAGATCCGGGTGCCCAGCGCGTCCCGCATCGTCTTCTCCAGGCCGTAGGAGCGCAGGTAGCCGCGTGCGCCGAGCAGGGACAGGGCGGTCTCCGCCACGTCGATCGCGGTCCGGTCCGCGAACAGCTTGGCCGCGGCCGGTTCGTAGACCGGCGGCGGAAGTTCGTTGTCGACCTTGTCCGCCGCCCGCAGGTACAGCATGCGGGCGGCGTCGACCTTGGCCGCCATGCCGGCCAGCTTCGCCGCCGTGAACTGCTGGTCCTTGAGGGGGCGTCCGCCCTGGACCCGCTCGCCGCACCAGACGATCGCCTGTTCCAGGGCGCTGCGGGCCACGCCCGTGGAGATGCCGGCCACCGCGGCGCGCGCCATGTTGCTCTGCGCCATGTTGATGGCCATGCCCTCGCCCTCCGCGCCGATCATGTACTCGGCGGGCACCCGGACCTCGTGGAACTCCAGCTCGCTGCCGAGGCAGGCGCGGTATCCCATCTTGTCCGCCACGGGTCCGCGGACCACTCCGGGCAGGTCGAGGGGGACGATGAAGGAGGTGAGCCCGGTCGCGCCCGGACTGCCCTCCATGTTGGCGAACACGGAGGCGAACGCGGCGACCTTCGCGTTGGTGATGAACCGCTTGCGGCCCGTGAGCACGTAGTCGTCCCCGTCCCGGCGCGCGGTCGTCACGTTGCGCGCGTGTCCGGCCTGGGAGGGGATGATGAGGTCGCAGCCGGCGTCCTCCTCGGTGACCGCGTTGCAGGCGAGGACCGGTTCGTCGCCCGAGAACAGCGGCAGGAAGCGGGCCTGCAGCCGCGGGTCGCCGGACAGCAGGACCGGCGCCTGGCCGAGCAGCGTGGCGCCGAAGATCAGTGCCGTGCCCGGGCAGACCGCGGCCACCTCCTCCAGCGCGGTGGCGACGCCCAGCATCCCCACCCCCAGGCCGCCGTACTCCTTCGGGACCGCCGCGCGGGTGAGACCGATCCGGTGGCCCTGGCCGACGAGGTCCCAGTCGAAATGGGCCGCCGGTTTCTGGTCGAGTTCCTGTACACGCGGTTCGACGACGTTCCGGGCAAATTCTTTTGCGGCCTCCCGGAACTGTTCGACGTCGTTCGGCAGCACGTCGAAATTCAGCGCCGTCTCGGACACGGATTCGGAGAGAGCGGTGTTCACGTGCGGTGTCACTCCTTGTGCGTTGGTTCGGTGTTCGGGACGGGTCGACCCGCGTCGGTTCACGCGCCGACGCCGGCGGCGGCCGCGATGTCGGGGTACCGGTCGAACGCGGGCCGCAGCATCGGCACCAGCTCCAGTACCTTGGCGACCCTGCCGCGGATCCGGAGCCGGCCCGTGGCGATGGCGACGGGCACCAGGAGCCGCCCCATCCACAGCGCGTGCGCCGTGTCGCAGGACATCCGGAGGGTGATCGCCGCCGGCCCCGCCTGCTCCGCGCCGATGCGGACGCCGCCCTGCGGTGACACGAAGATCTCGCAGTCGGGCTTCGTGTGGACGAGGCGGACGGACAGCCCCTCCTGCCGGGCCCGCGCCACGAAATCGTCGTCCTCCAGCAATACGGTGAACAAACTGCTGAAGACCTTCACGGCCATTTCACTGGACGGAAAAACGGTCATGTTCCCCCTTCGTTCTTCGCTTGCTTCGCCTGCACGAAAGTGCCCGTGAAAGAACGTTAGAGGGCCGTCGCGACCGGCTTCCACCGTGCCAACATAAGGCCGAAGGGAAGCAGAAAGGACACGGAAAGAAGGCGCGTGAACCGGGCGACGGAAAACAGATACCGAAAAGGAGAGCGATCAGGGGGACCCGGGCGGCCTGATCCAGCCCAGCGACCGTTCGACGGCCCGCTGCCAGTTGTCGTACTCCGACTCCCGGTGGCCGGCGTCCATTCCCGGCAGCCACCGGGCGGCCGGGTGCCAGTTGCGGCGCAGGACCTCCAGGTCCGGCCAGTAGCCCGCGGCGAGCCCGGCGGCGTAGCCCGCCCCCAGGGAGACCGTCTCGGAGACCATGGGCCGGACGACGGGCACGTCGAGCACGTCGGCGACGAACTGCATGAGCAGGTTGTCCGCCGTCATGCCCCCGTCCACCTTCAGCTCCTTCAGCGCCACGGCCGAGTCGGCGTTCATGGCGTCGACGACCTCACGCGTCTGCCAGCCGGTGGCCTCCAGGACGGCCCGCGCCAGGTGCCCGCTGGTGATGTAGGAGGTGAGGCCGACGATGACGCCGCGTGCGTCGCTGCGCCAGCGGGGTGCGAACAGGCCGGAGAAGGCGGGGACGATGTAGCAGCCGCCGTTGTCCTCGACGGTCCGCGCGAGTGTCTCGATCTCCGGCGCGCTGTTGATCAGTCCCAGTCGGTCGCGGAACCACTGGACCAGCGCGCCGGTGACGGCTATCGACCCTTCCAGGGCGTAGACCGGCTGCCGGTCCCCGATCTTGTAGGCGACCGTCGTGAGCAGTCCGTGCCGGGACCGTACGACATCGGTACCGGTGTTGAGCAGCAGAAAGCTGCCCGTTCCGTACGTGCACTTGGCCTCGCCCGGGGAGAAGCAGGTCTGGCCGAAGAGCGCCGCCTGCTGGTCGCCGAGCGCGGCCGCGATGGGAACGCCGGGAAGCTGCGAGCGGGCCTCGCCGTAGGTCTCCGCGGAGGATCGGATCTCGGGCAGCATCGGACGGGGGACGCCGAAGAACGCCAGGAGTTCCTCGTCCCAGGTGAGCGTGCGGATGTTCATCAGCATGGTGCGGCTGGCGTTGGTGGCGTCGGTGATGTGCAGGCCGCCGTCGGCACCGCCGGTGAGGTTCCAGATCAGCCAGCTCTCCATCGTGCCGAACAGCACCTCGCCGTCCTTCGCACGCTGTTCCAGGCCTTTGACGTGGTCGAACAGCCACCGGATGCGCAGCGCCGAGAAGTAGGTGGAGGGCGGCAGGCCGCACCGGTCGAGGAAGAACTCCTCTCCGGGCCGGACTCTGAGTTCCTCGACCAGCGGCGCCGTGCGGGTGTCCTGCCAGACGAGCGCCCGGCCCAGCGGGGTGCCCGTACGCCGGTCCCAGAGCACCGTCGTCTCCCGCTGGTTGGCCAGGCCGATGGCGGCGACCTGGCCCGCGTCGACGGCCGTACCGGCGCCGGTGAGGACCTCGGTCATCACCCGTCGCAGGTTGTGCCAGATCTCGACGGCGTCGTGCTCGACCCAGCCGGGCCTGGGGAAGTGCTGCTGGTGCTCCCGCTGCGCGACCGACACCAGCCGCCCGCCCCGGTCGAACAGGATGCATCGCGTGGAATTGGTGCCCTGATCGATGGACATCACATAACGTTCCACCATGATCGGGTCCGCCTTCCGATGGGTCGCGGAGTGAGCGCGGGGCGAGGGGGGCTTACCAGCGGGCGGCTCCCAGGTCTCGGGAGATCGCTCTCGCGGCCTCCCGGATCAGCGTGATCAGGCTGGGCCGGGGGCGGCCCTGGCTGTCACAGATCCTCTCGACGGGGCCGGACAGCCCGATGGCGCCGACGACGAGTCCGCCGTGCCCCCGGATCGGCACGGCGAGCCCCGCCTCGCCCATGCTCATCTCCTGTACCTCGGTGGCCCAGCCGGTTTCCCGGACCTCGGCGAGCGCCCGGGTGAGCTGCTCCTTGGTGACCAGGGTGTGCCGGGTGTACGCGTCCAGCCCCGATTCCACGGCGGAGTCGACGGTCGCGGTGCCGTAGGCCAGCAGCACCTTGCCCAGCGAGGAGGCGTGCAGGGGCAGCAGCGCGCCCACGTCCAGGGTCTGGAGGGTGTCGTCCGGCCGGAACACGTGATGGACGACCAGGACCATGCCCTCCAGGGGGGTGCCCAGCCGCACCGCCTCCCCGCTGCGGGCGGCCAGGGCGTCGGCCCAGTTGATGGACCGGGACCGCAACTCGTTGACGTCGAGATAACTCGTGCCGAGATGCAGCAGGGCGGCTCCGAGCTGGTACTTGCCGGTCGTCGCGTCCTGCTCCACGAAATCCACGTGCTGGAGCGTGCGCAGAATGCCGTGGGCGGTTCCCTTGGCCAGCCCGAGGGAGGCCGCCACCTCTCCGAGTCCGAGTCGGCGAGGCCCACCGGCGAGCAGGCGCAGGATCGCGGCCGCCCGTTCGATCGACTGGACCGGACCGGTCATGAAGCGAGCTTATTACCGTCTCGGCAGGTCTGCCGTGCGTGCGGAGGGCCGCCGCGGCGGCGGAGTGAGGGGCGGCGTTCGGTAATGCCGACCCACGTTCATTGACCCGACCCTGTGTGTCTCTTTAGCGTGCTCTGAGGCCTGGCAACGTGCCGAGGTGCGTGATGCAGGGCCTGTGGCACTGACCCCTGGAGACACGAGATGGCGGTACAGCTCAACACGCGGGTGCGGGGGGCAAGCGAATACGTCTTCCCGATGGCACCCGTCGCCGGTGCCGTCCCGGACGTGCGTCGACGGGCCGGCGTGGTTCTGGCCGCCTGGAAGGTGTCCCCGGACGTCATCGAGGACGCGCTGCTGGTGGTGTCGGAACTGCTGACCAACGCGATCGTCCACGCGCTGCCCCCGGCGGTGCTGCGGCTTTCGTGGATGCGCGACGCCGGGCTCGGCACCCTGCGCATCGAGGTCACCGACGCGGGTCCCGCGCGTACGGCGGGACAGCCGCCCGCGGGGATAGACCCGGACGAGCACGGCCGGGGCGAGGGGATCGTCCACGCGCTGGCAACCCGGTACGGCATCCACACGCGCCCGGGCGCGGTCACCCGGTGGGCAGACCTCGTCGCTGTGTGAGCGCCCCGAAGGGGCGCTGGGGGTCCCCCCCGGAGGAACTGAGCAACCAGCCACGACGGCGCCGCAGTCGACAGACGGCACATCGCGGCACTTCCGGCGGAGCGCTCAGGCACCCCTCCCGTCAGTGACCGGCACCCGACGAGAACACTGCGGCGGACCGCCTTCCCCCGTCCGCGCCGACAGCGGCGGTCCAGGTGCGCGACACCACGGGGACGGACTCGTGGCCGCCAAACCCTTCCGGTTCCGGAGCGGCCGTTGCCCGCGCCTCCGATGCGGACGGGACCACTTCCGCCCCGTCGTCCTGCATGCGCAGGAGAAGCAGTGCCGCGTCGTCGTGCAGCCGGCCGCCCACATGCGCCAGCAGTTCGTCGTGGACCGCGGAGAGGATGTACTCCGGCTCGCCGGACACGTGGCGGGCCATCCTTTCGGCCAGCGGGTAGAACTCACGGGCGCGGTCGCGGGCCTCGATGACCCCGTCGGTGTAGAGCAGCAGCTGGTCGCCCTCGGCGAAGGGCAGGATCTCCAGGCAGGGGGGCTCGTCGACGAGGACGCGCAGGCCGAGCGGCGGAGCCGGGCGGGTGGCCTCGACCGCGAATACACCCCCCGACGCGGGTATCAGCAGGGGAGGCGCGTGTCCGCAGTTGACCACCTCGAGCTGACCGGCGCGCGGGTGTCCGACGACCACCGCGGTGACGAAGTCGTCGGGGCCGAGGTTGCGCGCCAGGCTGCGCTCGATCCTGCCGACGACGGCGAGGAGATCGGGCTCGTCGTAGGCGGCCTCGCGGAAGACGCCGAGGACCAGCGCGGCGATCTCCACGGCCGGGAGCCCCTTGCCGCGTACGTCGCCGACGATCAGCCTGACCCCGTGCGGGGTGGGCACCACGGCGTAGAGATCACCGCCGATACGGGCCTCCGCCGCGGCCGCGCTGTAGCGGACCGCCACCCGGAACGGGCCGACGGTCTCCGGGATGGGCTTGAGCACGGCGTGCTGGGCAGCCTCCGCGACCGAGCGGACGGCTGCGAGCACCCGTTCCCGGCGCCCGCGCAGTGCGCTGGCGAGGGCGCTCGCCAGGGTGACGGCCAGCACGGCCGCGAGCACGGCCGCGAGCTCGTGCCCCGGACCCGCCTCCCGGAACCCCAGGGCCGCGCCCAGTACCGCGGCGAGGAGTCCCACGCACAGGACGCCTCGGGGACCGTTGGTACTGGCGGCGAGCGCCGGACCGGCCGCCAGCAGCGGGAGCCAGAACATCCCCGAGCCGGCGAAGACATCGACGAGCGCGATGCCGGAGACGATCAGAACCGGCACCACGGGCATGCCGGCGGCCAGCTGTGAGGCGGCGCGCCTGGGGACCGGCGCTCCGAAGCCGGTCACCGGCTTCCGGAGCGGCCGCAACGGCCAGTGGTTGCCACCATGGTCTCGCGCCTGCCTCATGTCTCTTCCGCAATCCTCACCGGTAGGAGCCTTAAGCCCGACTTATCCGTTTCATCCAGGAAAGTGGTTAGGCCTACAAGCCACAAGGAGTGGGATTTCAGATAGTGAGCGACAGGCCTCTGGTCACGCGGTCCGCGACCGGGATCAGCCGGGCCCTGACCTCCGGGAGGCGGGCGAGCCGTTCCGCCGGGAGGGAGACGCCCAGCGAGCCGAGGACGTCACCGCGGTAGATGGGGACCGCCACGCACACCGTGCCCAGTGCGTACTCCTCGAGATCCGTGACGGCCGGCGCCAAGGGAGCGGCGTCCAGACTCCTGAGCAGCTCCGGGAGGGTGGTGATGGTCCGTGGCGTCAGGTCGGCGAGATCGTGCCGGGAGAGGTACTCGCGGCGGGACTCCTCGTCCAGTTCGCGCAGTACGGACTTGCCCAGCGCGGTGGCATGCCCGGCGTCCTCGAACCCCACCCAGAGGTCGACCCGGGGCGTGCGGGGGCCGTCGACGATCTCCGCGACGCTGATCTCGCCCCCCTCGTAGAACGTGAGGTAGGTGGCGGTGCCCAGCTCGTCGCGGAGCGCGGCGAGGGTCGGCCGGACCCG
The DNA here is from genome assembly GCF_040296885.1 of Streptomyces sp. NPDC001980. Lineage (NCBI taxonomy): Bacteria > Bacillati > Actinomycetota > Actinomycetes > Kitasatosporales > Streptomycetaceae > Streptomyces > Streptomyces sp. NPDC001980. The sequence goes on from NZ_JBEOYD010000014.1 coordinate 97,536, forward strand.
GCTGAGCAGCGCCTGACTCTGCCCTGTGGTGTGCAGCGTCTCCAGCTTGTCGCCGAGGACGAAGCCGCCGTCGCCCAGCTTCCGCAGGTACCCGTCGTGGACCATCGTCCGCAGCAGGTGATAGGCGGTGGCCAAGGGCAGACCCGTCTCACGTGCCAGCTGCTTCGCGGGCGCGCCGTTCTCGTGCACGCTCACTGCCTCCAGCAGCCGGAAGGCACGCTGCACGGACATGATGAGCGTGGGCTCGTGAACGCTCATGCAACCAGCGTGCCCCCGACACCCCGCGCGAGCAAGGCAAGGGGCTCTTGCGACGAGGTGGACACACGCGGCGTTCCGAGGCCGCCTCCCGTCAGCGTCTCCGTCAGCGTCTCCGCGTGACGAGCAGAAGGTGGGGATCGCTGATCACGCGGTCGATGATGTGCGTGGCGGCGCCGCGGGCCGCGGCGGCGAAGCCCAGGTCGGAGACGGCGAGCTCGCCCGTTCCCGGGGTCGGGGGCGCGAGGAGCCGGGACGCGAGCGCGGTGCGGGCGGGGGCCATGATCCAGCGGGCCACCGCGGTGAAGTAGCCGCCGAGGACGATCACGTCGGGGTCGAACAGCGCCGCGATGTTGGCGCAGCCGGTGCCGACGTACTCCGCGAGCCGGGCCAGTGCGCCCAGCACTGTCTCGTCGCCCTGCTCGGCGCGCCGGACCACGCGGGCGATGCGTTCCTCGGAGGACTCCCCCGCACCGGGCCCGGCGGACGGCTCGGCGACCTCGGCGAGCAGCGCCTCCAGCCCCACGAACGCCTCCCAGCAGCCGCGCCGCCCGCAGCCGCAGAGCGGGCCCGCCGGATCCAGGAGCATGTGGCCGACCTCGCCGCCGTAACCCCGGGCGCCCAGCAGCGGCCGGCCCTGCACGATCAGGCCGCCGCCGATGCCCACGTCGCCGGTGACGTACACCAGGTGCTCGGTGCCGGCGTGGCTGCCGACCCGGTACTCGGCCAGGGCGGCCCGGTTGGCCTCGTTGCCGACCGTCACCGAGCCGACCCGGTCACCGAGCTCGGCGGTCAGCAGCTCGGCCACCGGCACGTCGTGCCAGCCGAGGTTGGGGGCGCGGCCCACCACCCCGCGGCGCTCGTCCACCAGACCGGGGACGGCCACGCCGAGGCCCGCGACGAACGGCCGGCGTTCGGTGTCCGGCCGCTCCGGGAGGGAATCCAGCCAGGCGGAGCACGCCTGGGCGAGGGCCGCGAGGCTCGCCTCCGCACCGGCCCGGTGGGCGTCGAAGGGACGGTGCCAGTGGTGCACCTGACGGTTCGCCAGGTCGACCACCAGCAGGGTCAGATAGTCGACGTTGACCTCGGCGCCGATCGCCAGCACGTGCCGTCCGGCCAGCCGCAGTTCGGTGCCCGGCCTGCCCTGCCCGCCGCCGGTCGCGACCCCGGCCTCCTCCACCAGGCCCAGCTCGATCAGCGAGCCGACCAGCCGGGAGACCGTGGCCCTGGTCAGCCCGGCCCGGGCGGCGATCCCGGCGCGCGAATCGGAGCCGACCGCCCACAGGTGGCGCAGCACCAACTCCTGGTTGTTGCGCCTGATGTCGGTGTGCCCGGCGCGGGCCGGGACGCTGGCTGAACGCGCGGAGAGCAAGGGTGTCCTCCTGGGGCTCCGAGGGGTGTGAGTGGCTCGGGGCATACGCGCGGACTTGACAGGAACACGCACCAGTCTATGTTTTGGTTCGAACCAAAACATAGAACAGGTCGCCGCGCCCGTCCGCCCAACTCGCCTGTTTCGCAAGGAAGTTCACTGCCGGCTCGACCACCCCGGCTGCCGATCCACGCCATGGCGCGGCCCGCTCATCCAACGCCGCCGATCTCTGTCTGCGGCGTTGCCCTCCAGCATTCCACCCAAGGAGGCAACATGAGCTCGAGATCCACCTGTTTACGGTCCACGGCCGTCGCGGTCCTCTGCTCCCTGGGCCTGCTCAGCACCGCGCTCGCCGCCCGTCCCGCCTCGGCGGAGCCGGCGAAGGCCAGGGCGAGCAGCACCGTGCCGATCTATCTCGACACCTCGTACTCCTTCCAGGAGCGGGCGGCCGATCTGGTCTCCCGGATGACGCTGGACGAGAAGGTCCAGCAGCTCCACACCAACAACGCCCCGGCGATCCCCCGCCTCGGCGTGCAGCAGTACACGTACTGGAGCGAGGGCCAACACGGCATCAACACCCTCGGCGCGAACAACCGCTCGGGCTCAGCGAGCGGTGGAGTGCACGCCACCAGCTTCCCCACGAACTTCGCCGCCGCGATGACCTGGGACAGGGAGCTCATCCATCAGGAGACCCAGGCCATCTCGGACGAGGCGCGCGGCTTCCTGGACAAGTCGTTGTGGGGCACGGGCCAGAACAACCTCGGCAACTCGGCGGACAACTACGGGTCGCTGACCTACTGGGCGCCCAACGTGAACATGGACCGCGATCCGCGCTGGGGCCGTACCGACGAGGCCTTCGGCGAGGACCCGTACCTGGTCTCGCAGATGGCCGGGGCGTTCGTGAACGGCTACCAGGGCCAGAACCAGGACGGCAGCAGGCAGACGAAGTACCTCAAGGTGGCCGCCACCGCGAAGCACTACGCGCTCAACAACGTGGAGAAGGACCGCACCGGGATCACCTCGCAGGTGAACGACACCGACCTCTACGACTACTACACCGCCCAGTTCAAGAGCCTCATCGAGAAGGCCCATGTCTCCGGCCTCATGACCTCCTACAACGCCGTCAACGGCACGCCGTCGGTGGCGAACACGTACACCACCAACCAGATCGCGCAGCGGACCTACGGCTTCCAGGGCTACATCACCTCGGACTGCGGAGCCGTCAGCACCACCTACCGCTCCTTCCCCGGCGGCCACGACTGGGCCCCACCCGGCTGGACCACGGACGGCAAGGACACCAACGCCACCTGGACCAACACCGCCGACGGCAGGAAGATCTCCGGCGCGGCCGGCGGCCAGGCGTACGCACTGCGCGCCGGCACGGACGCCAACTGCACCGGCGCCGAGGCCACCCCGCAGAACGTGGAGCAGGCCATCCAGGCCGGCATCCTCAGCGAAGGGGTGGTCGACACCTCGCTGGTGCACCTGTTCACCGTGCGGATGGAGACCGGCGAGTTCGACCCGGCCGTCGGCAACCCCTACACGAAGATCACCAAGAACGTCATCGAGTCCGCCGACCACCAGGCCCTCGCCACCAAGGTCGCTGACAACGCTGTCGTCCTGCTCAAGAACGACGAACTGGCGGCAACGGGCAAGCCACTGCTGCCCGCCGACGCCGCGACACTGAACAAGGTGGTCGTCCTCGGTGACCAGGCCGGGAAGACCACCCTGGGCGGCTACTCCGGCGAGCCCACCCACCAGACCGACGCCGCCGACGGCATCACCGCCGCGGTGAGAGCCGCCCACCCGGACGCCCAGGTGGTCTACGACGCGGCCGGCACCTCCACCACCGCCACCGGACCCGCGCAGCTCAGCGCTCGGACCCAGGCGGACGTCAAGGACGCGGACCTGGTCGTGATCGCGGTCGGCACGGACACCAGCGTTGCCACCGAGGCCAAGGACCGCACCACCCTCGCCCTGCCCGGCAACTACGCCGACCTGGTGGACCAGGTCACCGCACTGGGCAACCCGCGTACGGTGCTGGACATCCAGTCGGCCGGCCCCGTGGACATCGAGGCGCTGAGGGGCAAGGTCCCGGCGATCGTCTTCGCCGGCTACAACGGGCAGTCCCAGGGCACCGCGCTGGCCGACGTGCTGTTCGGGAAGCAGAACCCGAGCGGGCACCTGAACTTCACCTGGTACAAGGACGACTCGCAACTGCCCGCGATGTCGGACTACGACCTGACGGCGGGCGCCACCGGCGGACTCGGCCGTACCTACCAGTACTTCACGGGAACGCCCAGCTATCCCTTCGGTTACGGGCTGAGCTACACCTCCTTCCGCTACTCGCACACCCGGGTCGACCGGACGTCCGTGAACGCCGACGGCAGCGTGCGGGTCTCCTTCGACGTCACCAACACCGGCAGCACCGCGGGGGCGACCGTCGCACAGCTCTACGCGGCGACCTCCTTCACGGTGCCGGGAGCCGAACTCCCCAAGGAGCGCCTGGCGGGCTTCCAGAAGACCCGGGTCCTGCAGCCCGGGCAGAAGCAGCACATCACCCTGAAGGTGAACATCCCCGACCTGGCCTTCCGGGACAGCAAGGCCGCCAGGTCCGTGGTGTACGCCGGTACCTACCGCTTCCAGGCCGGCCCGGACTCGGCGACCGTCGCCGGAGCGGCGAACGTGCGGGTGCACGGCCGTCTCACCCCGCACGTGCAGTACGTCACCGTGCAGCCCGAGGCGGTGGTCCACCAGGCCGGCGACACCATCGACCTGACCGGCACCAACCGGTGGATCGAGGACGACACCGACCCCGCACAGCAGCCCGGCCGCACCATGTCGGTCACGGCGGACCATGTGGTCGAAGCCGTCAACACCGACGGGTCGTTCGTGGATCTGACCAGGACCCGGGTCCGGTACTCCAGCAGCGACACCTCGGTCGCGACCGTCTCGGCCAAGGGTGTCGTCACCGCGGTCGGCAACGGCGTGGCGACGATCAGGGCCACGGTCGGCGGCGTGACCGGAGGCGCGGTGATCCGCGTCGGCCACCCGCTCGGCGTCAGCGGCGGCGGGGTGCTCTCCTCCGGTACGGCGGCCACCTTGACCACCACCTACACCAACACCGGGCCCGACGCGCTGAGCGACGTCCAGGTCGCCCTGACCGCGCCCGCCGGCTGGAGCGCCACCGCCGTCACCCCGCCCGCCTTCGGCTCACTGGCGCCGGGTGCCAAGGCCGTCACCACCTGGAAGCTGACGCCCGACGGAAGCACGCCGGCGCCGGGCAACTACGCCGTCTCCGCCTCCGCGACCTATCAGGGCGCCCGCAGCGACGACCAGGCGGCGACCAGGGTGCTGGTGCCGTACGCCGACTTCGCCACGGCCCGTAACAACATCGGGATCGCCGACGACGCCAACCCGGGCGGGGCCGACATCGACGGCGAGCACATCGGCCTCTCCCAGCAGGCGCTCGCAGCGGCCGGCGTCGCCTCCGGGAGCGCGGTGAACCACGGCGGGCTCACCTACGACTGGCCCACCACCGGCACCGGCGCGTACGACAACATCGCCGCGCTCGGCCAGACGGTCCCGCTCACCGGGGTCCCGGCCGGGGCCACGAAGCTGGGTCTGCTCGGCACCAGCGCGTACGGCGACGGCTCCGGCTCCGGGCTGATCACCTACACCGACGGCAGTACCCAGGCGTTCTCGCTGACCTTCCCCGACTGGTGGTCCAACACCGCCCCGCCCGGCGGCGACATCCTCGCCTCCACCCCGTACCTCGACACGGCGGACGGCAAGAAGGACCAGAAGGTGAGTGTCTACGCGCAGACGGTGGCGCTGGCGGCCGGGAAGACCCCGGCCTATCTCACCCTGCCGGACATGGGCGCGCCGGTCGCCGTGAACCAGGTGTCCCTGCACGTGTTCGCGGTGGCCGTGGGCTGAGCCGCCCGAAGGCCGGCGCCGGCGCCCGTGGGGTTCACGGGTGCCGGCGCAGCCGCGGGGTGAAGGCGGCGTGGAAGAGGGTCGAGGCGGCACCGACGGCGGCCGCCTCATGGATGCTCACGGAGCGTTCGACGTGGACCCGGCGCAGCCGGCGGGCAGTCGGGAAGTCGTTGACGGCCCGTTCGATCTCGGTGAGGTAGATGTCGGCCGCGGGGCCGGTGCAGAACGGTCCGCCGACCACGACGAGACCGACGTCGAGCAGGTCGATCAGCGCCAGGGCACCCCTGCCGATCGCCTGGGCGGCCTCGCGGACCGTCGGCGGGTCCTTCGGCACCTGGCCGGCCGCCCCCGCACGGTGGCCGTCGGCGCGGGTGAGCACATGCCGTGCCGGGTTGCACTCGGGCAGCACCTCGGGCCGGCCCGAGGGCTCGATACGGCCCAGCGTGACCGCGCACAACTGTCCGAACTCCCCCGCGTTGGCGGTGAGTCCGCGGTAGATGTCGCCGTTGAGGATCAGCCCCGCGCCCACGCCCGTGCCGAGATAGAGATAGACGAAGTCGCGGGCGCGGCTCTCGCGGCCGATCCAGCGCTCGCCGACGGCGGCGGCGGTGGAGTCCTTCTCCACCAGGATCGGGCAGGAGAAGCGCTGTTCGAGGAGGCTGAGCAGCGGTACGTCCTTGAGGACGCCCATCAGCGGCGGGTCCAGGACCGTTCCGGAGACGGTGTCGACCGGGCCGGGCACCACCACCCCGAGCCCGAGGAAGCTGTTCTCGCGCACCGCCTGCCCGGTGTTGGCGAGGACGGCCTCGCCGAGGGCGGCGATCTGTGCGACGACCGCACCGGGGCGCGGTTCGGGGGTGATCTTCTCGACCCGGCGGGCCACGATGCGGCCGGAGAGGTCGACGAGGACCGCGGTGAGCACCTCGGGGTCGATGTGGATGCCGAGGGCGTGCGCGGCGTCGTCGCGCAGCCGGACCAGGCCGCGCGGCTTGCCGACGGTCGAGTGCTGCCGGCGTTCCTCGACGAGCAGGCCGCGGTCCAGCAGCGAGCGGGCGATGCGGGAGACGGACTGCTGGGTCAGCCGGGTGCGGTCGGCTATCTCGCCGCGGGTGATCGACCCGGCCAGCCGCACCGTCTCGATCACCACGCACTCGTTGAACGAGCCGAGATCGATCTGGTTGGCGCCGCCGCTGCCGGCCGGAGCCGCCGCGCGCAGCGGGCCGGCTCCACCGGGCGGGCTCTCGCCGGGCGCGGCGGGCAGCGGCTCGCGGATCCAGCGCACCGGTGCGGGGCCGTCCAGGTCGGCCGCGAGGTCCAGCAGGACGCGGGCGGAGGAGGACGGGTGCCGGGAGGCGTCCAGGGCGAGTACGGCGCGCAGGAAGGACACCGGGCCCGTCCGCTCGGGTGGCTGGTGGAGTGTCACCCGGGCCCGCCGGCAGAGCTCGTCGAGCCCGGCCGCGGCCGGGCCGCGCAGGACGACCAGGTGCAGGGCGGCACGGGGGTGGGAGCGGCGGGCGGCGGCGAGGAAGACGCTCACCGCCTGGTCGGGCTCGGCGGCCGGGCGGCGCGGCGGGCGGGGGGCCGGGCGGGCGGCAGGGGCCGGGTCGACGGGCTCGGCCGGAGCGGCAGGGTCGTGCGAGTCCAGCGCGTGGGTGAACGCCGCGGCCACGGCCGCGAGCGCGTCGGTGGGCGGCCTGGCCACCGTGCCGGCGGCGGACCGGCCGGGTTCGGACTGCCGGAGGGCGAGCAGCACCAGGGTCCGGTCGGCGTCGTGGTGGACGCCGACCACCCATACCTCGCCGTCGGCGAGGGCGGGGCTCAGCGGGGGCAGCGGAGCCCGGTCCTCCTGGCCCAGGTTCCAGCGGCGGCGGGCGGCGGCGACCGCGGTGTGCGAGCAGCCGAGCCGCCGTCCCACGCTGCGGGAGGAGCTCCGGTCCGGCGGGGCCAGGAGGGTCTCGGTGACCACGTCGCCCTCGTCGACGACCCCCGGGCGGCCGGACTGCGGGCGGCCCGCGAGCCCGGCCGGTCCCTCCGCGGCGTAGCGCTGCCGCCAGGTGGCCACGGTCTGCCGGGAGACGCCGAGCCTGCGGGCGATCTCGGAGTTGTGCCGGCCGAGAGCGGCCTGCAGGACGATCGAGGCGCGCAGGGCACGTGGCCCGGGTCCGGCCGCCCACCGGCGGAGGACGTCGAACTCGCCTTCCGCCGATGGCCGGGATGGCGCGTCAGGCACCGGCACCGCCTCGGACGGGGTGGGACGTGACGAGCGGGAACGGGACACGGGGCCTCCCGGGGACCGGCGGCGGGGTGTGTCGCACCGTGGTGGTCCCCCTTCCCTCCGGTCTCTCCGGTCCCTGCGGACCGCTCCGGTGGGAGGCATCGTATCCGTGGGTGGAATCGCTGGTCGGCGCCCGGACGCCGGGGATCGCCGGGGCGGGCTCGGTGCCGTCGTGCACAGTGGTTCTCCTTCGGGGAGGAAGGCCGGTGGGCCGTCCTCAGTTCCCGGCAGTGGTGAGCGAGATGCTGTGGATGTACAGCGGCTTCGCCGGGTCGGTGGCCGCGAGCCGGAGGTCGGCCTGGAGGTTCTGGGCCTGGTCGAACTGTGCGCCGGTGAGGGTGAGCGTGGCGGTCTGCCAGCTGCCGCTTCCGTCGCCGGTGACCGTCGGCCCGTTGTGGTAGGCGTCGGTCGGGGTGTCGTACTGGACGGTGAAGCCCTGCCCTGCCTCGGACCAGTAGGCGACCTGGACGGTGACGGTGGCCGCGCGGGCCACGGCACTGCCCGGGTCGAGCTGGAGGTAGGCGTTCGCGCTGCCGACTCCGGTCCGGGCGGTGGTCCAGGTCTCGTACGCGGTCCGGCCGCCCTGGGTGACGGTGTCGAGGTTGCCGTCCGCGCCCTGGCCGGTGGCGCCGACGTTCTGGAAGACGGCGCCCGACGCCCCGTCGTTGCTGCCCGCGGTGGCGCCCACGGTCGTGGCGCCGCCGGCGGTGGTGGAGCAGGAGTCGGGTACGGGGGTGCCGGCCGGAGCCGGGCCGGGCACCAGCTGCCACTCGCGGAGCTCGGCCGTGCCCAGGCCGAGCGGCACGCAGGCGCCGCCGTCGCTCTGCGCCACCTGCGGCAGCGCCTTGCCGGTCGCCGCGTCCACCGCGTGGTAGCGGCCGGCCTTCAGATCGAGCCCGGCGGGGTGGAGGACGACGGCGCCGTCGTAGGAGAAGTAGGGGTTGATCTCGGCCAGCACCAGCTGGGCGCTGCGGTGGTCGGCAGCGGTGGTGGGCACCACCTGCAGGGCGTGCGCGCTGCTGAGCTCGGCGTACGCCGGAGCGTACCGGGTGAGCTGGTCCCCACTGCTCAGCACGGTGCCGCCGGCCTTCTGGTAGGCCGTCACATGGGCGTCGGCGCCGTTCAGCGGCAGCACCGCACGGAACTTGGACAGGTCCGCCGCGTGGTTCTTCACCTCGTCGCTGGTGACCACCGTGAACCCGCTCTGGTGGCGCGACCACAGGGCGGTGAGCTGGTTCTCGACGGCGTTCAGGCTGCCGCCGTCGGCGTTGCCCCAGGCCTTGGAGTAGTCGAAGTACACCGCGACCGGTGCTTGCGGGTAGGAGCCGGACAGGCCCTGCAGCGTCGGCAGCGCGTCGGTGTAGATCGGGTAGGCGATGACGTCCTTGGAGGTGCCGTCGTGGATGAAGAAGTCCTCGCCGCCGGCGTAGGGGAAGCCCATGCCGTAGTTGGAGATCCACTGGACGGCCTGGGCCGGCATCTCGGCCTCGGTGGGTGCGGTCCACTCCTGGGCGAGCCTGACGTGGTAGCCGCGGGCCAGGCTGCCGAAGGTGAGGGTGAGGCCGGGTGACTGGGCGGCGTCCTCGATGACCGTGAGGTCGTACTTGCGGGCCAGGCTGAAGAAGATGTCGGGCAGGTTGCCGATGTCGGGAGCGTTCGAGATGTGTCCGCCGAAGTAGTAGTAGAGCGGGCCGCGGGAGACCTTGCGGACGGCGGCGGTCAGCCGGTCGTAGGTGTCCTGGACGCTCCACTGCCGGAAGTTCTGGTAGACGCCGGCCAGTGGCCGGCCCGGGGTGGCCGCGGGCACCTCGTCGAAGGAGCCGTAGGCGGTGCCGTTGGCCGCGTTGAAGCGGGCGACGGTGCCGTAGGAGTGCGGCAGCCAGTGGTCGTGGAAGTACGCGATGTCGGCCGGTGCCCAGCCGCCGTTGCCGTTGTTGCTCCACTGGGCGTCCAGGCGGCCGTAGTTGAGGATCGAGCCGCCGTAGCCGGGGTTGCCGGTGATGTGCTCGACGGTGGTGGTGACGTAGTCGAAGTAGGCCTGCTGTTCGCCGGTGTCCCACCAGGCGGGGGCGATGCCGGTGCCGCCGTTGCTGGTGATCTCCTTGCTGGTGATCCACGAGGCGGGGCTGCCGCCCCAGCCGGCCTGCCAGAAGATCGGCACGATGCGGATGCCGGCGGCCTCGGCGTTGGCGAGTTCGGTGTCGAGCTCGGTGAAGTCGAACGCGCCCTCGGCGGGTTCGATCTGACCCCAGGGCATGTTGATCTCGACGCTGTTCATCCCCTTGGCCTTGATGGCCTCGAACTGGGCCGAGGACCAGGGGGTGCCGTGGTCGTCGAACTGCAACTGGGTCGCCCACAGGGTGGACGGACCGCTCCGCGCCGCGATGGCCGCGGCCGGCGTGGCGGCACCGGCCGGTACGACCGTGCCCGCGGTGGCGACGACCGCCGCGGCGGCGGCGAGCAGTGGAACCGTTCTGCGTCTCGAGGACTTCGATGTGCGCAGCATCGGCTGAGCCCTTCCGGGTGAGTTGAGCGGGGATACGGACCGGCGGTGCTTCTCCAGGGCCTCCCGTCGGCGCGGCAGCATTATGGAAAACCATGAGTGTTACCAAGACAACAGCTCGGCCGAAGAACCTGCCCAAGATTTCAATTCAGCGGCATTCACCTGCACAGATGCCACCACCGATGCGCGAATACCGATGTTTCCACCAGGCTTTTGTAAGAGAAGTCCCTTGTCATCCGTCAGAATTCTCCCTGCGCATCGGCTTGACGCACCGCTCACTCAGCCACATGCTTCGGATCAATCTCCGGGACTCCCGTCGGCCATTTCCCGTACCTCCTACCGAGGAGCGAACATGGCCGTCAGAAGCCGTTACCCCAGCACCCCTTGGCCCCGCGGGCTCAGCGGTACGAGCCGCGTCCTGGCCGCTGCCGCCGCCTGTGCCCTGGCCGCCGCCGGGCTCTCCGCGTGCAGCAGCGACAGCGGCGCCTCGTCCGAGAACACCCTGGTCGTCGCCGAGTGGACCAACGCCGCCGCGGTGGCGCAGACCGAGAAGATCAACGCCGCCTTCGAGAAGGCGCACCCCGGCGTCAAGGTCAAGCTGCAGACCGCGCCGACCGCCGCCAACGCCTGGCCGACGCTGCAGAACTCGCTGCTGGCCTCGAAGAACGTGGACGTGCTGGCCCAGTTCCCGCCCACCCCGGCGGCGTTCCCGCCGGAGCAGACGGACATCAAGGTCAACGGCACCGCCGCGCTGATCGCCAACAACCAGTTCATGGACCTGAGCAAGCAGCCGTTCATGAAGCGCTTCGACCTCACCGCGCAGAAGTACGCGATGGGCTACAAGGACGGCATCTACGGCGTGATGACCGCCGAGTACGTCAACAACACCGGCCTCTGGTACAAGAAGGACCTGCTCGACAAGTACGGCCTCAAGGTGCCGACCACGTACGACGAGTTCGTCTCCGACCTCAAGCTGCTGAAGTCCAAGGGCCTGAGCCCCATCTACGTGGCGGGCAAGGACGGCTACCAGAACATCGTCTGGGCCGGGATCATCAACCAGCTGATGATGCAGGACAAGCCGGCCACCGAGGCGCAGTCCGTCTACCAGCAGCGCGCCCAGGACTTCTGGGACGGCAAGGCCAACTGGGACGACCCGCTGTACCAGGACGCCGCCAAGCGCTACGAGGAGATCATGTCGTACATCGAGCCCAACGCGGCGGGCGTGCCCGCGCAGACCGCGCCGGGGGTGTGGGCGTCCAACACCGACGACTACCCCTTCTTCGTGGACGGCTCGTACGACGGCAACACCATCGCGCAGGCCAACCCGAACCTGAAGTTCGGCTTCTTCGCCGTCCCGGGCACCGACGACGCGGCCTGGAACCGGCCGGCGCTCGCCCCCGACCTGTCGTGGTCCGTCCCGGTGTGGGCGAAGCACAAGAAGCTGGCCCTGGAGTACCTGGACTTCTTCACCCAGCAGACCAACTACGCGGCCTGGGTGAAGGCCACCGGCTCGATCTCCACCGAGCCCGACGTGCCGACCCCGTCGCTGTCCTGGACCGACTGGCTGACCGCCAACGCCTCGAAGGGCTACCCGAACTCCACCCAGCCGTGGATTCCGACCACCGGGTCCTCGACCTACGCGGGCGGGCCGAAGCTCCAGGACGTGCAGCCCTTCGGGAACAAGCCGATGACCACAGCGCTCTCCGAGTCGGCCAAGGCGTATTCCGCCAGCGTCAAGCACTAGGAGCGCACCGTGTCCACCTGCCCCTTCGGCACCCGGCGGACCAGGCGCTGGATCCCCTGGCTGTCCATCTCGGTGCCCACCATCGGCTGGCTGGTGTTCGGCCTGTACCCGTCGCTGGCCACCGTCTACTACTCGCTCACCCAGTACTCGGGGCTGCCCGGCACCCCCACCAACTTCTGCGGTCTGTGCAACTACCGCAACGAGTTCACCGGCTCCTGGCCCGATCTGTCGGACAGCCTCGTGGTGACCGTGAAGTACGTCGCCGGAGTAACGATCCTTCAGATCGCGGTCGGCCTGGGGCTGGCGCTGATACTCCAGCGCCGGCGAACGGGCTACGGCCTGTACCGGGCACTGATCTTCATGCCGCAGATCTTCTCCGTGACCATCGTGGCGGTGCTCTTCTCGCTGCTGCTGGATCCCAACAACGGTCCGACGGAGAAGGCGTACCACTCGCTGTTCGGCGGCGCCAACGCCTTCCTCGGCAACCCCGACTGGGCGATCTGGCTGATCGTGCTGATCAACGTCTGGATGTTCTCCGGCTACACCATGCTCGTCTACATCGCCGGGCTGCGCCGGATCCCGCCCGAGCTCTACGAGGCGGCGTCGCTGGACGGAGCCGGGCGGTGGAAGACGTTCTGGAAGATCACCTGGCCGATGCTGGCCCCGGCGACCACCGTGAACGTCTTCCTCACCGCCATGGGCAGCATCGGCGAGTACGCGCTGGTCCTGGTGCTCACCGACGGCAACTACGGCACCCGGACCCTGGGGATGTACATGTTCGACACGGCCTTCGGGCAGAACTCCGACCTCGGCCGGGGCTCGATGCTGGCCATGCTGCAGTTCGCCTTCACCCTGGTCGTCGGCGGCGGCCTGCTGTGGGGGCTGCGCAGGCGGGAGGTGTCGCTGTGAGCCTGCAGACCGCGCGCCCGCAGCGTCGGCGCACCGATCCCCCGGCGCCCGCGAAGCCCGCCCCGTCCGACCGGCGCCGCCTGGTCCTGCGCGGGCTGCAGCTGACCGGGACGCAGCTGTTCTGCTTCGTGGTCTCCGCCGGGTTGTTCGCCCTGCCGCTGGTCTATCTGCTGCTGCAGGCGTTCAAGCCGTACCAGTCGTTCCTGAAGGATCCGACGGGGATGCCGGACACCTGGACGCTGAGCAACTTCAGCGACGCGTGGACGCAGGGCAACTTCGGCACCGAGATGGTCAACTCGCTGATCTACGCGGTGGTCCCGGACGTCATCACCCTGATCCTGGGGGTGTTCCTGGCCTTCCCGATCTCGCGCGGCTGGTTCCGGCGTTCCAACGCGCTGTACGGCTTCTTCGTCTTCTCCGGCTTCCTGCCCGGCGGCCTGATCCCGCTGTTCGTGGAGGCCAAGGCGCTCGGGCTGTACGACAGCCGGCTGGGGTTCCTGGTCCTCACCTCGCTCGCCGGTGCCGGTTTCTTCTTCTTCGTGGGCTACATCAAGTCCATCCCGCGGGAGCTGGACGAGGCGGCGGCGCTGGACGGCTGCGGGTATGTCCGGTTCATCTTCCAGATCGTCATCCCGCAGATGAAGCCGGCGCTGGCGACCTTCGGGGTCTTCGGTTTCGTGGCGTCCTGGAACAACCTGATCCTGCCGCTGATCATGCTGAACGACCCGAGGCTGTGGCCGGTGACCCGCGGGCTGTACGGGTTCTTCGGTGAGCACACCTCGCAGTGGCCGCTCATCGCGGCGGCCACGGTGATCGTGGCGGCCCCGATCCTGGTCGTCTTCGCCCTGCTCCAGCGCCATCTGGTGGAGGGCGTGGCGGGCGGCGCGGCAACCGGCTCGGCGGGCGTCGGCACGGCGCCCACGGCGGCGGTGGCCGCGGAGGAGTAGGAAGGGGCGACAGGCCAGGTGACATGGCGAGGGGGGCCGCCGGTTCGGCGGCCCCCCTTCTTTTCCGTTGCAGGGCCCGTTCCGTTGCCGGGGCTTTTCCGTCGCCGGGGCGGACTACGGGGCTTCCAGTGCCCCGTCCGGCCGCCGCACCTGGGCGGACCAGCGTTCGTGGAGGAACTTCACCGGTGGGAAACGGCCGGCGGCCTTCTCGTCGAGGGTGATGCCCCAGCCGGGCTCCTCGGCGGGGTTCAGACAGCCGTCGGCCACCACCGGCGTGCCCGGGAAGACCTCGTGGGTGGCCTCGTTGTACTCGTGCGACTCCTGGTGGCCGAAGGCCGGCGAAGAGATGTCGACCGCCAGGTTGGCCGCCACTCCGACCGGCGAGATGTCGCCCGGGGAGTGGAAGGCCGTGCGCACGCCCAGGAGTTCGCAGAGGGCGACGAGCTTGCGGGTCGGGGTCAGCCCGCCCACCGAGGAGGTGTGCAGCCGCAGCAGGTCCACCCCGCCGTCCCGGACCAGCCGGACCGCGTCCGGCACCGAACCGAGCTGCTCGCCGACCGCGACGGGCACCGGGGAGGAGGCGCGTACCGCGGGGAGGTGGTCGTAGAACTCGGGGGCGACGACGTCCTCCAGGAAGGACAGCCCGTACGGCTCCAGGGCCCGCGCCAGCACCACGGCCTGCTTGGGCGTCAGCCGGCTGTGCACGTCGTGCATCAGGTTGACGCCGTCGCCCAGCCGCCCGCGGGCGGCGGCGAACAGTGCCGGGGTGGAGCGCAGGTAGCGCTCGGGGTCCCAGCCGTCGGGGTGCGGGGAGCGCGGGTAGCCGCCGCCGGTGCCGGGGGCGCCGTAGGCGCCGAGACCGGGCTGGCCGGTCTGCAGGCGGACGTTGCGGTAGCCGGCCTCGATCAGCTGCTCGGCGCGGTCGAGGGTCTCCCCGATGGTGGGGCCGGCCGCATGCGAGTAGACCTCGACGGCGGCCCGGCAGCGCCCGCCGAGGAGTTCGTGCACGGGCAGGCCGGCGCGCTTGCCGGCGATGTCCCACAGGGCCTGGTCGAGCCCGGACAGCGCGTTGTTGAGGACCGGGCCGTTGCGCCAGTACGAGGAGTAGTGGACGAGCCGCGTGATGTCCTCGATGTCGGCCGGGTGGCGGCCCACGGCGAGCGGCCCGACGTGCTCGTCCACGGCGGCGGTCACGGCGGCGTAGCGCTGGGTGAAGGTGGCGCAGCCGAGTCCGTACAGGCCGTCGTCGCTGGTGTCGACGCGGACGACGACGAGCGGGGTGCCCTCCGGGGCGGTGACGATGGCGCGGACCCGGGTGATCCGCAGGCCGTCGCGGTGGGTCCAGGGCGGCCGGGCCTGGGGCAGTCCGCCGTCCGGGCCGAGGAGACGGTCGGGGTCGAGGAGCCGGTCGGGGTCGAGGAGGCGGTCGGGTTCGGGGAGCCGGTCGGGGTCGGTGGGTTCGGACATGCCGGAGTGCGGCGGTGTGCTGGGCACTCTCGTCCTTCCGTCGGGAAGTGGGATTTCACGGACGGCTACTTGAGGGCGGTACCGCCGACGATCCGCAGGTGGGGGGCGGTCGGCGGGCGGGTCGTCACGGTGACCGGGAGCACCGTCACCTCGGGGGCCGCGGCCGTGGACCGACCGGCCGCCCGCTCGGTGACCCGGCGGTGGAGCAGCCGCATGGCGGTGTCGCCGATCTCCCGGGAGGGCAGCGAGACCGCGGCCACGGTGAGGGGGAGCACGTCGAAGGGCCCCGCGTCGTCCATGCCGGCCAGCTCGACGTCGCCGGGAACCTCGTAGCCGAGCGCGGCCAGGTCGTGCGCGGCGGCGGCCAGCACATAGCCGTTGGAGCAGAGCAGGACGTCCGGCGGGCTGTCACCGCGGAGCAGCCCGGCCAGCCGGCCGCGACGCTGTTCGGGCGGGAGATCGCGGTAGCGGCGCAGGACCGTGAGGTCGGGGCGGATCGGCAGGCCCGCCTGCCGCAGCGCCTCGACATGGCCGGCGAGCCGGTCGCGGACGCTGCTGGTGTCGGTCTCGTCCCACAGGGTGGCGATGGTGCGGTGCCCGGCGGCGATCAGAGCCTTCGTCAACTCGCGTCCGATGGCGGTGTTGTCGGCGACGACGGCGTCGTGGGCCAGGTCGGGACGGTAGCGGTCGGCCATCACCAGCGGAACGCCGGAGCGCTCGGCCTCCGTCCAGCCCTCGTGGCCGCCCGTGCCCTCCGCGGGATAGACGACGATGCCGCTCACCCCGTCCTGGACGGCGTCCAGCAGGGCACGGCTCTCGCGCTCCGGGTCGCCCTCGCAGTGCCGCAGGTAGAGCCGGTAGCCGAGTTCGGCACAGGCCGCCTCGACCCCGGCCAGGATCTGGGAGACATGCGGGCCCTGGAACTGCAGGATGCAGGCGATGGCACGCTCGCCGCTCCCGCCGCCGCGACGCGCTCCGTGGCCGGGCTGCTCGGCGACGAAGGTGCCGAGACCACGACGGCGCACCACCCAGCCCTCGGCGGCGAGTTCGTTCAGCGCGCGGACCGCGGTGGCATGGCTGACGCCGAAGCGTTCGCAGATCTCCCGCTGGGTCACGAAGGGCACGCCCGGCGAGTACTCGCCGGAGGCGATGGCCTCCAGGAGCGTGCGCTTGACCTGCGCGTAGAGCGGGGTGCGAGGAGCGTCGTCGGCCGCGCCGCCCCCGGGTCTGCCGCCGTCCACGATCGACCTCCTGAGGTCCGTGGGGATCTCGGTGGGCGTCAATTTAGCATGTCAAGCTCCCCTCTTTGCCGACGAGGTCGTACTAAAGACAGCTCATTCCCGAGTATTGACATGCTAAATGGCCGGTTCCTAAGGTCTCGATCGTCCGACGTCACGCTCGCCTTCCATCGGAAAGGGCACACCCGACGTGAAAGTCCTGGTCACCGGTGCGGCGGGGATGCTCGGACGCGAAGTCGTCCGGCAACTCGCCGACCGGGGCGAGCAGGTGCGCGCACACGACCGCGTCCGGCCGGACGGTCTCGTGGCCGACGAGACCGTGCTGGGTGATCTGCGCGAGCCCGCGCTGACCGAGCGGCTGGTCGACGGGGTGGACGCGGTGGTGCACGCCGCGGCCCTGCCCGCGCCCACCATGGGCACCCCGGACGAGGTGTTCACCATCAACGTGGAGGGGACCTGGCGGGTGCTCGACGCGGCGGCCCGGGCGGGAGTGCGCCGGCTGGTGTACGTCTCCAGCCTCTCCGCGCTGGGCCTCGCCTGGTCACGGGTGGACCGGTCCCCCGCCGAGATCCCGGTCACCGAGGAGCACCCGTATCTCGCCGAGGACGTCTACGGACTCTCCAAGCGCGTCGGCGAGTTGATCGCCGAGACGACGGCCCGGAAGTACGCGGGGGACGGGATGAGCGTGCTCAGCCTGCGCTTCCCGTTCATCGGCAGCGGTGCGCGGTTGCGGGCACACCTCGACTGGGTGCACCGGGACCCCGGCCACGACCGCGGCGGGCTGTGGGCCTGGCTGCACACGGCGGACGCGGCCCGGGCGGTTCTCGCCGCCCTCGACCGCGCCCCGGCCGGCCACCACCTGGTCAACGTCACCGCTCCCGACACCACCTCGCTCCGGCCCACCCGCGAACTCCTGCGCCGCTACCACCCCGACACCCCCGTGACCGAGGCCCCCGAGGGCTTCGGCACCCCGTACTCCCTGAGCCGCAGTCGCGAGCTCCTCGGCTTCACCGCCGAGGAGCGGTGGCGACCTGTGCCTGACTCGGAAGGGACGAGCACACCATGACGGAACAACCCGGGACGACACCCAAACACGCCCTGGTGGTACGCGGCGGCTGGGACGGCCATGTGCCGGTCCCGGCCGGCGACCGCTGTGCCGCCGCGCTCAAGGAGGACGGCTACGCCGTCACCGTCTCCGACACTCTGGACAGCTATCTCGACGCCGGGCTGCTGGCCGGTACCGACCTGATCGTGCAGTGCTGGACGATGGGCTCGATCACCGGCGAGCAGTCCGCCGGCCTCGCGGCCGCCGTCCGGGCGGGCACCGGGCTCGCCGGATGGCACGGCGGGATCGTGGACGCCTTCCGCTCGGACACCCGGTACCAGCTCATGACGGGCGGCCAGTTCGTCCACCATCCACGGCAGTTCAGCACGTACGAGGTCCGGCCGCGGCCGGAGCACGCCGGGCACCCGGTACTGGCCGGGATCGAGCCGTTCACCGTCACCACCGAGCAGTACTACCTCCACATGGACCCGGCCGCGGAGGTCCTGGCCGACTCCGTGTACGAGCCGGACCCGGACCACCCCGAACTCGACGGGACCGTGGTCCCGGTCGCCTGGACCCGCCGCTGGGGCGCGGGCCGGGTCTTCGTCATCACCGTCGGACACAACCTCGCCGACCTCGAAGTTCCCGAGGTCGACACCATGCTGAAGAGGGGCATGCGATGGGCGACCCGCTGAACCACCGTGACAACCCGCTGCGGATCGGCCTGGTGGGCGCCGGCCAGATCAGCGGCGCCTACCTCAGGACCTTCCCCCGGCTGGAGAACCTGCGGCTCACCGCCGTCGCCGACCTCGACCTGGAGCGTGCCAAGGCCGCCGCGGCCGACGTCCCCGGCGCCCGGGCGCTGGCGCTGCCCGAGCTCTACGCGGCGGACGACGTCGACCTGGTGCTCAACCTCACCGTCCCGGCCGCCCATGCCGAGGTCGCCCACGCGGCGATCGCCGCCGGCAAGCACGTCTACGGGGAGAAGCCGCTGGCCGCCACCACGGCCGAGGCGCGCGCCGTGCTGGACGCGGCCGAGCGGGCGGGGGTGCGGGTCGGCTGCGCCCCGGACACCGTACTGGGCACGGGCGTCCAGACGGCCCGGGCCGCCCTGGACGCCGGGGACATCGGCGCCCCGGTCGCGGCCACCGCGTTCATGACCACGCCCGGCCACGAACGCTGGCACCCGGCGCCGGAGTTCTACTACCGGCCGGGCGGCGGCCCGCTGCTCGACATGGGCCCGTACTACCTCACCGCCCTGGTCACCCTCCTCGGTCCGGTCCGCCGGGTCACGGGCTTCTCCTCCACCGTCCGCTCCACCCGGACCATCGGCAGCGGCCCGCGCGCCGGCATGGACTTCCCCGTCGAGGTGGCCACGCATGTGACCGGGGTGCTGGAGCACGCGAGCGGCGCGCTGTCCACGCTGGTGATGAGCTTCGAGGTGTGGGCCGCCCAGCTGCCCCGGATCGAGGTCTACGGCACCGCCGGCTCGCTGTCCGTACCCGACCCCAACGGCTTCGACGGCCAGGTGCGGCTCTTCCGCGCCGAGGGCGACGGCTGGGAGGACCTTCCCGTCCGCGGCGGATACGCCGACGCCTCCCGCGGCTACGGCGTCTCCGACCTGGCCCGCGCCCTGGCCGCCGGTACCCCGCACCGCGCGTCCGGGCAACTCGCCCAGCACGTCCTCGACGTGATGGAGTCGCTGCTCGCCGCCGGCGAGAGCGGCCACGCGGTGCAGATCACCAGCGGCTGCGAGCGGCCGGCGGCCGTCCCCGCGGGCGCCCGTCCCGAGGAGGCCTGAACACATGGCCGGGACACTGCGGGTCGGGATGGTCGGCTACGCCTTCATGGGTGCCGCGCACGCCCATGCCTGGCGTACCGCGCCGCGCTTCTTCGAGCTGCCGCTGCGGCCCGAGCTGACCGCCGTGTGCGGGCGCTCCCCCGCGGAGTTGCGGGCCGCCGCCGACCGCCAGGGCTGGGCGAGCACGGAGACCGACTGGAAGCGGCTGGTCGAGCGGGACGACATCGACCTGATCGACATCTGCACCCCCGGCGACAGCCACGCCGAGATCGCCCTGGCCGCGCTGGCCGCCGGGAAGCACGTGCTGTGCGAGAAGCCGCTGGCGAACTCGCTCGCCGAGGCGGAGGCGATGACCGCGGCGGCGCAGCAGGCCCGCGCCGCACACGGGGCCCGGGCCGCGGTCGGCTTCAACTACCGCCGGGTTCCCGCGATTTCGCTGGCCCGGCAGCTCGTGACCGAGGGCCGGCTGGGGCGGATCCGGCATGTGCGCGCGCAGTACCTCCAGGACTGGCTGGTGGACCCGGAGGCCCCGGTCACCTGGCGGTTGCGCGCCGAGCGGGCGGGCAGCGGTTCGCTGGGCGACCTGGGTGCGCACGCCGTCGACCTGGCCCAGTTCCTCACCGGTGAGCCGATCACCGGCGTGAGCGCGGTGCTCGACACCTTCGTCGCCGAGCGTCCGGACCCGGCGGGTGGCCGCCGACCGGTCACGGTGGACGACGCCGCCGCCTTCACCGCCCGCTTCGGCGGCGGCGCCCTCGGCGTCTTCGAGGCCACCCGCTTCGCCACCGGCCGCAAGAACGCCCTGCGGATCGAGGTGAACGGCGAGCTCGGGGCGCTCGTGTTCGACCTCGAATCGCTCAACGAACTCGGCTTCTACGACCGTGCCGAGAGCAGCCGCACGGCGGGCTTCCGCCGCGTCCTCGC
The DNA here is from genome assembly GCF_040296885.1 of Streptomyces sp. NPDC001980. NCBI lineage: Bacteria > Bacillati > Actinomycetota > Actinomycetes > Kitasatosporales > Streptomycetaceae > Streptomyces > Streptomyces sp. NPDC001980. Next base: position 117,952 of record NZ_JBEOYD010000014.1, read on the forward strand.
CACCGAGCCCGAGCACCCCTACGCCGCCGCCTGGTGGCCCGCCGGCCACGTCCTCGGCTACGAGCACACCTTCACGCACCAGGTCAAAGACCTGGTGGAGGCGATCGCGGCCGGGGCCGACCCGACCCCGTCCTTCGCCGAAGGGCTGCGCGTCCAGCGCGTCCTGGACGCCGTCGCCGCCAGCGCCCGCACCGCCAGCGTCTGGACGGCCGTGACCGACTGAGGCACACCACCACCCGACCACCGCAGAACAGGAGCCACCATGCCACGACCCGTCACCCTGTTCACCGGACAGTTCGCCGACCTGCCGCTGGAGGAGGTCTGCCGGCTGGCCGCCGACTGGGGCTACGACGGCCTCGAACTCGCCACCTGGGGCGGCCACTTCGAGGTCGACCGTGCCCTGCGGGACGCCGGCTACCTGCCGGGTCTGCGCGCCCTGCTGGACAAGCACGGCCTGAAGGTCTGGACCGTCTCCTGCCACCTCACCGGGCAGGCCGTCTGCGACCACCCCATCGACGAGCGCCACCAGGCCATCCTGCCGGCCCGGATCTGGGGCGACGGCGAAGCGGAGGGAGTACGGCAGCGGGCCGCCGAGGAGATCAAGGACACCGCGCGGGCCGCGGCCGCCTTCGGCGTGCGGACCGTCGTCGGCTTCACCGGCTCCTCGATCTGGCACACCGTCGCCATGTTCCCGCCCGCCCCCGCGGAGATGATCGAGCGCGGCTACACCGACTTCGCCGAGCGGTGGAACCCGATCCTCGACGTCTTCGACACCGAGGGGGTCCGCTTCGCCCACGAGGTGCACCCCTCGGAGATCGCCTACGACTACTGGACCACCGTGCGCACCCTCGAGGCGATCGGCCACCGCCCGGCGTTCGGCCTGAACTTCGACCCCTCGCACTTCGTCTGGCAGGACCTGGACCCGGTCGGCTTCCTCTACGACTTCCGGGAGCGGATCTACCACGTCGACTGCAAGGACGCGGTACGCCGGCTCGACGGCCGCAACGGCCGCCTGGGTTCCCAGCTGCCCTGGGGCGACCCGCGGCGCGGCTGGGACTTCGTCTCCACCGGCCACGGCGACGTGCCCTGGGAGGCCTGCTTCCGGATGCTCAACTCGATCGGTTACGCGGGACCGATCTCCGTGGAGTGGGAGGATGCCGGCATGGACCGCTTGGTCGGTGCCCCCGACGCGCTGGCCCGGGTCCGGGAACTCACCCGGATCGAACCGCCCGCCGGCTCCTTCGACTCGGCGTTCAGCCAGAATTCCTGACGCACGGCGATCAGCGGCGCTCCGGTGGCGCCGCCAACCGGTGCAGGCGCAGCGCCAGTTGGATCTCCAGGGCACGGGCGGGACTCTGCCAGTCGTCGCCGAGGAGGCGGGCCACCCGCTCCAGTCGTTGGGCCACCGTGTTCACGTGGACGTGAAGTCCGTCCTTGGTGCGGGCCGGGCTCATCCCGGAGGCGAAGTACGCGTCGAGGGTGCGCAGCAGTTCCGTGCCGCGCCGCCTGTCGTAGGCGACGACCGGGCCGATGGTGCGGGTGACGAACGCGGCGACGTCCCGTTCACCGGCGAGGAGCAGGCCGAGGAAGCCGAAGTCCTCGGCGGCGGCGCCGTCACCGCCCCGGCCGAGGAGGCGCAGCGCGTCGAGGCAGCGGCGGCCCTCGGCGTAGGCGGCGGCCACGGTGTCGGGGCGGGTGGCGAGGTCGGCGACGGGGGCGGAGGCGCCGACGGTCACCGGCTGGTGGACGGCGGCGCCGAGGTGCCGGGCGGTGCGCCGGGCCACGTCGGCGGCGGTGTCGCCGGGTTCGAGGGGCAGCAGCAGGACGGTGCCGCCGTCGCGGGCGGCGGCCAGGCCGTGCCGGGTGGAGGCGAGGTGGGAGGCGGCCGACCACAGCCGGCGGCGCGCTGCCGCCGCTTCCTCGGCGCCCGCAGCCGGTCCTTCCGGGTGGGCGGCGAGCACGACGTGGGTGGCGTCGAGGTCGGCGTGCAACCGGGCGGCGCGGTCCCGCAGTTGGCGGGGCTCGCGGTCGCGGGCGTCGAGGAGGTCGTCCAGCAGCTCGCCCCGCACCCGTTGTTCGGCCTCGGCGGCGGAGCGGCGGGCCAGCAGGAGCAGCGAGGTGACCATCGCGGCGCGCTCCAGGGTGCGCTGGTCGACGGGGTCGAGACCGGGACGGCCGCGCAGCACCAGCGCGCCGAGGAGTTCGCCGCCCGCGGCGACCGCGGCGATCCAGTCGCCGCCGTGCCGCACCGCGTGCCCCTCCGTGCGCGACGTCTCCAGCGACCGCGGGTCGGCGGTGTCGGTGAACTCGACCGTACCGCCGAGGACCTGGGAGACGGCGGCGGCCACGTCGTGGACCTGGCCGCCGCGCAGCACGAGTTCGGCGAGCCGGTCGTGGATGTCCGAGGCACGTTCGATGACCGCGCTGTGGTTCTTGATGATCTCGTTGGCCCGCTCCAGTCCGGCCATGGCCGAACGGGTCTCGGTGAGCAGGTTCGCCGTGTCGATGGCGGCCGCGGCGAGCGCGGCGAAGGAGCCGAGCAGCGCGATCTGCTCCCGTTCGAAGACACGTGCCCGCCGGTCCGCCGCGAACAGCACCCCGATGACCTGCGGCCCGAGCATGAGCGGGACGCCGAGGATGGCGACCAGTCCCTCGTCGCGCACCCCGGCGTCGATGGTGAGCGTGTGCTCGAAGCGGTCGTCCTTGAAGTAGTCGTCGGTGACGTACGGCCGCGCGGTCTGCGCGACGAGCCCGCCGAGCCCCTCCCCCATGCCCAGCCGCAGCTGCTGGAAGCGGGCCGCGACCGACCCCTCGGTCACCCGCATGTAGGTGTCGCCGCACGCCGGGTCGTTCAGGCTCAGGTAGGCGACGTCGGTGCCGAGCAGGGAGCGGGCACGCTGGACGATGGCCTGGAGCACGGCGTCCACGTCCCGCAGTCCTGCCAGGTCGTGCGCGGTCTCGAACAGGGCGGACAGCTCGGCCTCGCGTCGGCGTCTGCCCTCCAGCTCGGTGCGGACCCGCAGCGCGAGGAGCTTGGCCCGCTCCAGGGCGGCGATCCGCTCCGGCGGCCGGTTCTCGGCGCGGGCGATCAGCACCGGCTGCTCGTACGCCTCCGCCGAGGCGCCCCTGGCCAGCAGTTCGAGGTACGCCGGCTCGGCGCCCCCGGGTACGTCGGCACCCGGGTCGAGGACACCGGTCGCCGGGGCGGGGGCCGGCCGCCTGATGGACTGCACGTGATCGCGAGACATGGCCCCAGGATTCCGCATCGCCGCTCCGGCCCGTCGGGCCTGTGGAAAACTCCCCGGGCCGACGGATGCCCGGTCCCTCAGTGGGCCGTCCAGCCGCCGTCGAGCACCAGCGAGGTACCCGTGACGAAGGACGCCCGGGGGCCGCAGAGATAGGCCACGGCCTCGGCGACCTCCTCCGGTTCGACGAGCCGCTTGACGGCGCTGTCGGTCAGCAGGACCTCGGTCAGCACCCGCTCCTCGGGGATGCCGTGCGCCCGCGCCTGGTCGGCGAGCTGCTTCTCGACCAGTGGGGTGCGCACATAGCCCGGGTTCACACAGTTGGAGGTCACTCCATGGGGGGCACCCTCCAGAGCGGCCGTCTTCGACAGACCCTCCAGGCCGTGTTTGGCGGCCACATAGGCGGACTTGTAGGCGGAGGCGCGCAGCCCGTGGACGGAGGACACGTTCACGATCCGGCCCCAGCCCTGTCCGTACATGTGCGGCAGCGCGCCCCTGATGAGCCGGAACGGCGCCTCCAGCATCACGGTCAGTACGGTGTGGAAGACGTCCGGCGGGAACTCCTCGATGGGACGCACCAGTTGGAGTCCCGCGTTGTTGACGAGGATGTCGGTGCCGGCGGCGGCGCGTTCGGCCGCGTCCAGGTCGGTGAGGTCGAGGACGTACGGTTCGACGGCATCGCCGCCCGCCGTGCCCAGGGCCCGCCCGGCCGAGTCCACGAGCTCGGCCAGTCCCGTCTCGTCCCGGTCGACGGCCCTGACCCGGGCGCCGGCGGCCACGAGACGCAGGGTGCAGGCGCGGCCGATGCCCCCGGCGGCACCCGTGACGAGGGCGGTGCGGCCGTGCAGGTCGAGGACGGGGGCGTGGGCGGGGCCGGGGACGAGGGCGGAGCGGGTGCTGGTCGAGCTCATGGGTCGACCCTAGGTGGCGGCCACCCGCTCCCACATGGCGTCAGCACACATAGTTCAGCTGAAAGCCGTAGCGTCGAACCATGTGGGTGCATCCGACATGGCCTGCTTGATCCGGAACACCCCGAACTCGTTCAGCTCCGGCAGGGCGTCCACGTCGAACCAGGCCACGTCCAGCGACTCGTCGTCGTTCACGCGGGCCTCGCCGCCGACGGCCCGGCAGCGGAAGGTGATGTCCATGTACTGGCAGACGTCGTCGTTCGGGTAGGTGACGGGGTTCAGCGCCTGGACGAGGACCACCCGCTCGGCGACACAGCGCACCGCCGTCTCCTCGAAGACCTCCCGCACGGCGCAGGCCGCGGGCTGCTCCCCCGGCTCCGGAATGCCGCCGATGACCGACCACTTGCGGGTGTCGGTGCGGCGGCCGAGCAGCACTCTGCCCGCGTCGTCGAAGACGATGGCGGTGATCCCGGGCAGCCAGAGGAGCTGGTGGCCGGCGGCGGCCCGGATCGTGCGGATGAAGTCAGGAGTAGCCATGAGCCGACCCTAACGCCCGGTTCCGCGCACCCGGCCGAAACCACGGGGCGTACAGCGGGTGTACGGCTACGCGTCACCGGCGCGCCGGCCGCGCACTCCGGCCCCGATCGCCCAGCCGACCCCGCCGGCCGCGACCAGCACCAACGCGATCTCGGGGAGGATCCCCACCTTGGTCGCGGGCGTCTCGGAAGTGCGCAGCGGCACCTTCTGCACCAGGTAGGCGGGCACGAACATGCCGGTCTTCTGGGTGATCTTCCCGTCCGGCATGATGATCGCGCTGACGCCGCTGGTCACCGGCACGGTGACGGTCCGGCTGTGCTCGACCGCGCGGATCCGGGACATGGCGAGCTGCTGGTAGGTCATCTCGCTGCGGTCGAAGGTGGCGTTGTTGCTCGGGACGGAGATCATCTCGGCGCCGTGGGTGACGGTGTCCCGCACGTCCCAGTCGAAGGCGGCCTCGTAGCAGGTGGCGAGGCCGACCTTGGTGCCGTCGATGTCGAAGACACCGGGCTTGGTGCCCCGGCTGAAGTCCTGGCGGACCATGCTGGTCCAGTCCTTGTTGATGGCGCCGACCAGTCCGCGCAGCGGGAGGTACTCGCCGAAGGGCTGGATCTGCCGCTTGTCGTACGTCGAGGTCGGGCCCTTGACCGGGTCCCACAGGATCTGCTCGTTGAGCAGTTTGCCGTCCCGCTCGACGACCCCGCCGACCGAGATGGGCACGCCCATCGCCTTGGCGGCCTCGTCGATCACGGCGGCCGCGTCGGCGTCGGAGAACGGGTCGACGTCGGAGGAGTTCTCGGGCCACAGCACGAAGTCCGGCTTGGCGACCTTGCCCGCCTTGACGTCGGCGGCCAGCTTGAGCGTCTCCTTCACGTGGTAGTCGAGCACGGCCTGCCGCTGCGACGCGAAGTCCAGGCCGGCCCGCGGCACGTTGCCCTGGATGACCGCCACGGTGACCGAACCGTCCTCGGCCTTGTCGCTCACCAGCCCCCGCGCCGCGACCGCGCCCACCACGGGCACGGCCACGCTCAGCAGGGCCACGGCCGCCGCGCCGCGCCGGATCTCGCGGGTACGCCGGCCCTCGACGGCCAGCCGCCCCACCTCGTACAGACCGAACCCGCACAGGACGACGGCGAATCCGAGCACCGGAGTGCCGCCCAGCGCGGCAAGCGGCAGGAAGACGCCGTCCGCCTGGCCGAAGGCGATCTTGCCCCAGGGGAAGCCGCGGAAGGGCACACGCGCGCGTGCCGCCTCACCCGCGATCCATATGGCGGCCGCCCACACCGGCCAGGCCGGCAGCTTGGAGACGGCGGCCACCCCCACACCGACCAGCGCGATGAAGATCGCCTCGATGGCCACCAGCGCGAGCCACGGCCCGGGGCCGACCTCGACGCCGGTCCACACCAGCAGGGGCAGCAGGAAGCCGAGCCCGAAGACATAGCCGAGGCCTAGGGCCGCCTTCCAGCTGCGGCCGCGCAGCACCCACCCGAATCCGGCGAAGGCGGGCAGCGCCAGCCACCACAGGGTGCGCGGCGGGAAGCTGACGTACAGCAGCACTCCACTGAGCGCGGAGGCGGCGGCCGGGACCAGGCGGCGGAGCAACCGGAGGCCGCGTGCGCGGGGCGCGGGGCGCGGCGTGAGCTGGTCCGACTGGTCGACGGAAGTTGCGGTGACGGTCACTCCGGGAGTGTACGGCGGTTGACCTTGCGGTCGACAGCACGGTCTCGGCATGCAGGAATCACACCGTTCCCGCGCAAGTCATCCACAAAGCGGGCATCACCGGTTACGGTGTGCCGAGGCGGGCGGCGGGGCCTGCCGCAGGTCGGGGGACCGGGGTACGGGGGGCGACGGTGGGGTCGACCGGGATGACGTCCGCTGCCGACAGGGACGCGGACAACGACAGACGAAACGTTTCTGACGTGGTGGGCGTCGTGGTGCTCGGGGCGTGTGCCGCGTGGCCGCTGATCTCGGCGACCGGTCGCGACGGACGGCCCGAGGGCATACTGCTGGCGGTGCTCGCGGTGGCCGCGGGCTATGCCGCGGGCCGGATGTCCGGGGCGCTGCTGCCGGTGGCCGCGCCGGGTGCGGGCGCGCTGGCCGCGCTGGCGTTCGCGGTGGCGACGCCCCGGCTGGCGCCGGGCCCCCAGTTCGCGACTCCGCTCGGCCATGCGGGCGCCGTCGCGGCGCTGCTGGCTCTGGCGACGGGCGCCGCGTGCTGCGCCGCGTGGGCGACACCGGTTCCGGCGTTGCGGCTCGGGCTGCGGATGCTGGCCGCCGGGATCGCGGTGGCCGCCGCCGGGATCGCGGTGGCCGGGGCGGCCGTGGGCTCGGCGGCCGGCTGCGCGGCCAGTGCCGTCGTCCTGCTGTGCTCCCTCGCCGCCGGCCGGATGCGGCGGCGGGGTCCGGCCGTCGCCGGGCTTGCTCTGGTGGCCGCGCTGGTGACGGGCACGGTCTGGGCGGTCGCCGCGGACGTCCTCCCCGACGGCCTCGCCTCCGCCCTGGCGGGTCCCCTCACGGAGCACCGCGTCCTGCTGTGGCGGGACGCCCTGCGTCTCGCCCACCGGAACACCGTCGAGGGCGTCGGCCCCGGGCGCTTCGGCGAGCAGAGCGGCACCGCGTCCGAGGCTCTGCTGCCCGACGGCAAGCCGCACTCCGCACCGCTCCAGCTCGCCGCCGAACAGGGCCTGGTCGGCGTCCTGCTGTTGGCCACCGCGTTCTGCTGGATCCTCTACGCCCTCTGGCGGTCCCCCCGCTCCACACCGGTGACCCTCACCGCGGGCGCGGCACTGACCGCCCTTGCCGTGATCGCCGCGGTCGGCAACGCACTGAGCTTCACGACGGTGTCGGCGGGCGCGGGCCTGCTGGCGGGTCTGGCGACGGCGCGCCCCTGGGCGGCGGGGACGACAGCGATGCCGGGCGGTTGAGCCGTACGGGTGCCCCGGCACATGTGATCCCGCCACTTGTGCGTCCGCCACATGTGGTCCAGCCCTGCCCGGTCCCGCCACCCAGGGGCCGGCCCCGCGTGCGGCCTGCGTCAGTGTGCCGTGCCCGGCGTGATCGTCCGCAGGCGTTCCCGGATGACACGCACCGCGGACTCGGCGTTGTCCACGGTGATCGTGAAGGTGTGGCCGTCCCACAGGCGCAGGACGATGCCCTCGCCACGGCGGACGACGACGGCCGTGCCCTTCTCGGGGCGCCAGCGGTAGCCCCAGCCGCCCCACTGGCGCGGGGTGATCTGCGGGGAGAAGTCGGCGCCGACCACATGGGAGAGCGGAATACGACGGCGCGGTACTCCTATATGACCGCAGCGGACTTCCAGACACTCCCTGTCGAGCCTCAGGTCGACGTGGACGAAGGCGAGGGTGCCGAAGAGGACCAGCAGCCCGGCGGCGATGCAGCCCACGACGGCCATCACCAGCGCGGTGACGCCCGAGTTCCAGGCGGAGTCCACGGCCAGTTCGATACCGAGCGCCATGCAGGCCGCGCCGACCAGCGCCAGCAGCCACTGGACCCGGTTCGTGGCGCGCCCGGTCCAGACATCCGGGTGTGAGGCGTCCTCGTCCGGAGCGTGGTCGCGGGGGTGGTCCCTCATGTCTACGAGATTACTCAGGTTTCGCTGCGCGGGTACCGCGTTGCGGAGGGTGACTGCTCACATCGGGGGTATCCCCGGCCCCGGACGGTTCACTGGGACGCGGCAGGACTGGCCGTGCGGAGCAGCCGGGCCTCGGCGTAACCGAGCGCGGCCTCGGGCAGTTCGCCCTCACGGCCGTTGAGCAGCACCGTCACCGTGCCGGTGGCCGGTGCGTCGGGGGCCGGCTGCGCACCGATCCGGCGCAGCGCCTGGGCGGCCACGGCGCCGGCGGAGCCGTGCAGGACGAGAGGGGCGGCGCCGGGGCGCTGGACGGCGGCGCGGATACGTTCCGCCAGGAGTTCGTAATGGGTGCAGCCCAGGACGACGGTCGTCACGTCGTCGGGGGTGAGCCGGGCCGCCGCGGTCACGGCGGCGTCGATGGCGGCATGGTCGGCGTGCTCGACGGCCTCGGCCAGCCCCCAGCAGGGCACCTCGGTGACCGGTACGCCGCCGGCGAAGTCCTCGATGAGGCCCCGCTGGTACGCGCTGCCGGTGGTGGCGGGGGTCGCCCAGATCGCGACGTGACCACCGCCGGCGGCGGCCGGCTTGATCGCCGGGACCGTGCCGATGACCGGGATGCCGGGTTCCAGACGCGCGCGCAGCGCCGACAGGGAGTTCACGGTCGCCGTGTTGCAGCCGATGATCAGCGCGTCGGGCCGGCGGGCGGCGGCGGCCTCGGCGACGGCCAGCGCGCGCTCGGTGATGCCCTCGGGGGTACGCGGGCCCCAGGGCATGCCCTCGGGGTCGAAGGAGAGGACGAGATCGGCGTCGGGGCGCAGCCGCCGTACCGCTGCGGTGGCCGCCAGCAGGCCGATTCCGGAGTCGATGAGCGCGATCTTCACCCGGCCACGATAGACGATGGGCCGTTGGGAGCAGGCCCGATGGGGCAGACTGCGCGCGTGAGCGTCTTCACGTGGACCGCCGCCGTATCCCTCGCCGCCTGGCTGTGGCTGCTGCTCTGCCAGGGCTTCTTCTGGCGCACCGACGTCCGGCTGCCGCCCCGCCACGAGCCCGCCGCGTGGCCGGATGTGTGTGTGGTCGTCCCGGCCCGGGACGAGGCCGCCGTACTGCCCCTGAGTCTGCCGTCGTTGCTGGCGCAGGACTATCCGGGGCGGGCGGAGGTGTTCCTGGTCGACGACGGCAGTACGGACGGCACCGGGGAGCTGGCCCGGGAGCTGGCCGCGCGCCACGGCGGGCTGCCGCTGACCGTGACCTCGCCCGGCGAACCGCCGGCGGGCTGGACGGGCAAGCTGTGGGCGGTACGGCACGGCATCGCGCTGGCACGCGCGCGTGGCCCCGAGTACCTGCTGCTGACGGACGCCGACATCGCGCACGGGCCGGACAGCCTGCGGCTGCTGGTGGCGGCCGCCCGCACCGGAGGCTTCGACGTGGTCTCGCAGATGGCCCGCCTACGGGTGGCGAGTCTGTGGGAACGGCTCGTGGTGCCCGCCTTCGTCTACTTCTTCGCCCAGCTGTACCCGTTCCGCCGGATCGGCCGGAAGGGCTCGCGCACCGCGGCAGCCGCGGGCGGCTGTGTCCTGCTGCGCGCCGACACGGCGGAGCGGGCGCGCATCCCGGACGCGATCCGGCACGCCGTGATCGACGACGTGGCGCTCGCCCGCGCGGTGAAGGGCACCGGAGGGCACATCTGGCTGGGTCTCGCCGACCGGGTGGACAGCGTCCGCCCCTATCCGCGCCTGCACGACCTGTGGCGGATGGTCTCCCGCAGCGCGTACGCGCAGCTGCGGCACAACCCGCTGCTGCTTCTCGGTACGGTCGCCGGTCTCGCGCTGGTGTACCTGGTGCCGCCGGGTGCGGTACTGGCGGGGGCGGTCACCGGCAGCACGCCTACGGTGCTCGTCGGCGCCGCGGCCTGGCTGGTGATGACGGCGACGTACCTGCCGATGCTCCGCTACTACAGGCAGCCCCTGTGGCTCGCTCCGCTGCTGCCGTTCACCGCGTTCCTCTACCTCCTCATGACGGTCGACTCGGCGGTGCAGCACTACCGGGGGCGCGGGGCGGCCTGGAAGGGCCGTACCTACGCGCGTCCCGACACCGTCACCGACGAAGGCTGACCGCCCGCGTCGGTCACTTGCGGCCGGGCGTCCAGTTCATGCCCCAGCCGTAGGCGCGGTCGACGGTCCGCTGCGGGCTCACCCCGCGCTCCGTGACCAGGTAACGGGCCTCGCGCTGTACGACGAGGTCGCCGCCGGTGTTGGTGAGCAGCGCGAGCGCGCACACGGTCGAGGGAACCGTGCTCTCGTCCAGGGAGAAGTCGACCGGGGCGCCGTGCTGGGGCTGGAGGGTGACGGTGGCGTGCAGGTCGGCGAAGGACGTGGCGCCCTGGTAGATCGTCACGAAGATCAGGATGCGCCGGAAGTCCTGTTTGTGATCGAGGTTGACGGTGAGGTTCTCCCCGCTCGACACGGCACCGGTGCGGTCGTCGCCGTCCAGGTGGATGTACGGCGGCCGGTTCAGGGAGCCGAAGGCGTTGCCCAGCGCCTGGACGACGCCCTTGCGGCCGTCCGCGAGCTCGTACAGGGCGCACAGGTCGAGGTCGAGGGCGCCCGCCCCACCGCGCCGGCCGCCCCAGCCCGGGAGCTGTTTGCGGACCTGCCAGTTGAGGTTGACCCGCAGCGCGCCCGAGGTGCCGCCCTGCTTGGCCAGCGACACGGAGGGGGCCGCCTTGGTGAGCGTCACCTTCGACAGTCGTACGGGGGCGGACGGCGGGGTGACCGGAGTCGGGACTGGAGTCGGGACTGGAGCCGGAGCCGGAGCCGGCGGGGCGCCCTGCGGCACGGGCGGGTGCGCCGGGTGCTGCGGCTCGTCCACCGTGATCCCGAAGTCGGTGGCGAGCCCTTCCAGCCCGCTGCTGTACCCCTGTCCCACCGCACGGAACTTCCAAGCACCCTGGCGGCGGTACAACTCACCGAGCACGAAAGCGGTTTCCACCGTGGCGCCCGCGCTGTCGAAACGGGCGACCACACTTCCGTCGGCCGCGTTCCGGACCTCGACGTAAAGGCCGGGGACCTGCCCAAACGTTCCGCCGTCGGCCGAGGCCGCGAGGACGATCCGCTCGATCGGGGTCTCCACGCGCGCGAGGTCGACGAAAAGGGTGTCGGTGACCAGGTCGCCGGAGCGCCGCTTGCCCTCGTGCCGGACCGCGCCCGAGGCGTGCGCGGGCTGGTTGTAGAAGACGAAGTCGCCGTCGGAGCGCACTTTCCCGGCGGCCAGCAGGAGCGCCGAGGCGTCCGCGTCGGGGGCACCCGGGCCGGAGCGCCAGCCCAATTCGACACGCAGTGCCGTGGTCGGCACCGGCGTATTCGATCCTTTCGGCATTGACATGTCCGCCCCCATCATGTGTCGGCATGCCGGGCGCGCCCCGGCGGTCCCAGGTCATCCCTACCCTCACAACCTATTCCCGGGGACAGGGATCTCCCATGAGCGGCACAGGAAGCCCCCTGGCCAACTGCCGGTAACCGGCTCGGAACTCGGCCTTTACACGATCCAAACGCCGTTTGCCGTCCTTTTTTGCCGAGTTCGCTCGGATTGGGGATCCGGCGTCACTGCCGACACGGAAAACAACCCTCTTATCGGTCTCCCCAACCAGCACATCGTGGGCTTAACTTATGTGCCATGACCTCCCCCCGCTCCACCTATGGCGGCGGCTACTACTCCGCCTCCTTCCCGGACACTCCGATCTACGACTCGCTCGTGGCCGAACGGGGCACCCCGCAGATCGCCCCGATCCGGGTTCCTCCCGCCTACGACGCGCCCAGCAGCTTCAGCAACCTGCCCGCGCTGCCGTCGGCACTGCCCGCCCTCCCGGCGGGCCCCTCCCAGCCGGCCCCGGGCTACGGCTACCCGCAGCAGATGCAGCAGCCCGCGCCGCTGCAGCAGGCGCCCACGGCGTACATCCCCCAGCAGGCGACGGGACCGCGCGGCTACCCCGCGCAGCAGCCGCAGCCGCCCCGTCCGATGATGGGCGGCACGGGGTACGAGGCGATGCGCCCGGCGGCTCCGCGCCCCGCGCCGGCGGCTCCGTACCAGGACCCGTACAACAACCAGCAACAGCAGCAGTACCGCGGCTACTGATCGGCATTCCCCGATGTCCGTGCGGCCTGGCACGATGGCGTCATGGGGATGGCCGAACTGCAGTCGATCCACGTTCACCCGGTCAAGGCGCTCCGGGGCTTCTCGCCCCGGGAGGCCGTCGTGGAGCCCTGGGGGCTGGCCGGTGACCGACGCTGGGTTCTGATCGACGACGGGGGAAAGGTCGTCACCCAGCGTGGACAGCCGCGCCTCGCGCTCGCCGCTGCCGAGCTGCTGCCCGGCGGCGGCGTACGCCTGTCCGCGCCCGGGCGCACACCCCTGACGGTGCCGGTCCCGGAGCCGGGGGTCACGGTGCCGGTGGACATCTTCGGCACGAAGGTGGAGGCGGTCCTCGCGGCGGAGGCGGCCCACGCGTGGTGCGGCGCTTATCTGGAGGCCGACGTCCGCCTCGCCCACATGGACGCCCCCGCGAGCCGCCGCCCGATCGACCCGGAGCACGCGCTGCCGGGCGAGACCGTGAGCTTCGCCGACGGCTATCCGCTGCTGGTCACCGCGCAGGCCTCGCTGGACGCCCTCAACTCCCTGATCGCGCGGGGCGAGCACGCCGAGGAGGGTCCGCTGCCCATGAACCGGTTCCGGCCGAACGTGGTCGTGCGGGGCACCCGGGCCTGGGCCGAGGACGACTGGAGACGGATCGCCATCGGCGAGGTCGAGTTCCGGGTCGCGAAGATGTGCGGGCGGTGCGTCGTGACCACCACCGACCAGATCACCGCCGAGCGCGGCCGGGAGCCGCTGTGGACGCTGGCGCGGCACCGCAGGTTCGGCAGCCGGCTGGTCTTCGGCCAGAACCTGGTTCCGCACTCCCCCGGCACGATCCGGGTCGGGGACCCGGTCCGGGTCCTCGGCTGAGATTCCGAGGGCCGAGCGGTGCCGGCGACCGCTCATCGAGCGATCTCCGTCGCCGTGCGGGAACCCAGGCCCGCAGCCCGGTCGTTGGGGTCGTGAGAAGTTCATGAGTGTCCCGGCCGGGGTGATTTCGCTCTCTCTTCGGCCAGGGGCTCGGGTGAACGGACCGGGCGGGGGTTATCACGGAGCGGGAAGGGGGTGGTGGTCGGTGCGAGCGATCCGCGGCCTGTGGCGCTGGCGGCGCAATCCGCTGCGCCGCGCGACCGACCTGGCCGAGGCCTGGGTGGCCCTGGTGGCACTGGTGCTGATCGTGGTGGCCGCGCCGGTGCTCGGCTCGTTCGTCGGCGCCGCGGCCCAGGCCACCCTCCAGCGTTCGGTCCGCCAGCAGCAGCACGACCGGCATCTCGTCCTGGCCACGGTGGTGCGCAAGCTGGGCGGCGCCCCCGTGGAGCCCGACCCGGACGCCAGCGGCGCCCACGACCCCCGCAGCCGCGTCCTCGCCGACTGGACCGCACCGGACGGCACCCGGCGGCACGGCCCGGTCCTGACGACCCTCAAGTCCCCGCACAAGGGCGACCACTTCGACGTCTGGACGGACCAGCACGGCCTCATCACGGCCCGCCCGCTGGACGCGGTGACGGCGACGACCCACGCGGTGCTGGCCGGGTTCGGCGCGGCCCTGCTGACCGCGGGGCTGGTCGAGGGCTTCAGACGGATGATCGTCTGGCGTATGGTCCGTCGCCGGTACGCACGGTGGGACCAGGCCTGGGACCGGGCGGGCCCGGACTGGGGCAAGGCCGGGACGGGCAGCTGACGGCCTTTCCGTCTCTGGTCAATCCACCACCTCGGCGCACGCTACGGTGGACCGGCCGAAGCGCATTCGGCATCGACCCGCGCGCGAGCGAACCGCAGGGGCCGGGCACCGTCCGCGGTGCCGCCCCGAAGGCGAGCGAGCGATCTGTACGACGAGGTGGGGGCACGGCAACGCCATGGCACAGGGCACGGTCCAGGTGACGCACACCGGCACATCGCGGTGGCGGCGCCGCACAGGTGAGTACGCCTCGCTCGCCGCAGCCCTGGAGGCCGCCGCCGACGGCGACGTCCTCACGGTCGCGCCCGGCACCTACCGGGAGAACCTCGTCGTCCAGCGTGCGGTGACGCTGCGCGGTCCGGAGGGCTCGCCCGGCTCGGTGCGCATCGCCCCCGTGGACGGGGTCCCGCTGACCGTGCGCGCCTCGGCGGTCGTACAGGACCTGCATGTCGAGGGCCAGGACGCGGCCGCGCCCGCGCTGCTGGTCGAGGAGGGCACCCCCGAGTTGCTGGACGTGCGGATCGTCACCCGGTCCGCCGCCGGGATCGAGGTGCGCGGCGGAGCCCGGCCGACCGTGCGCCGGTGCACCGTGGACAACCCGGCGGGCATCGGCATCGCCGTACTCGACGGCGGCGGTGGGGTGTTCGAGGAATGCGAGGTCGTCGCGGCCGGTCAGGCGGGCGTGGCGGTGCGCGGCGGGGGCCGCCCCCGGCTCGAGCGCTGCCGGGTGCACCACGCCTCGGGCACGGGCATGACGGCGACCGGGGAGAACTCCGCGCTGGAAGCGGTGGGTTGCGAGATCTACGAGGTGCGCGGCTCCGGTGTGCAGGTCACCGCGCGGGCGACGGCGCATCTCACCGACTGCGATGTGCACCGCACCACCGCCGACGGGGTCACCCTCGACACCGACGCGGTGCTCACCCTCGCCGACTGCCGCATCCACGACATCCCGGAGAACGCGGTCGACCTGCGCTCGCGGTCGGTGCTGACGCTGACCCGGACGACGGTGCGTCAGTTCGGGCGCAACGGGCTGTCGGTGTGGGACCCGGGCACCCGGGTGGACGCGAACCAGTGCGAGATCTTCGACAGCACGGGCGACTATCCGGCGGTGTGGGTCAGCGACGGCGCCACCGTGGTCCTGGACTCCTGCCGGGTGCACGACGTGCCGGACGCCCTGTTCGTGCTGGACCGCGGCTCCCGTGCGGACGTCGTCGACAGCGATCTCTCCCAGGTGCGCAACACGGCGGTGTCGGTGAGCGACGGCGCCACCGCGCAGCTCGACGACTGCCGGATCCGGGACGCGGCCACCGGCGCCTGGTTCCGCGACCACGGCAGCGGCGGCACCCTCAACAACTGCACGGTGGACGCCACCCAGACGGGCGTGATCGTCACCAAGGGCGCCGACCCCACCATCGAGCGCTGCACGGTCGACTCCCCGGCCGAGGCGGGCTTCTACGTGTCGGCGGGCGGCCGGGGCACCTTCCAGAACTGCCGGGTCACCGGCAGCGGCGGCTACGGCTTCCACGTGATCGACGGCTGCCGTACGACGCTGCGCAAGTGCCGTACGGAGCGGTGCGCGCGCGGGGGTTACGAGTTCGCGGACGGCGGTCCGGACACGGGGTCGGGCACCGGCCCGGTGGTGGAGGACTGCACCAGCGACGAGAGCGGCAGCCTGCGCCCGCCCGCGGCGCACGAGACGGTCGTACAGACCTCCCACCAGTCCTCCGGCCTGCTGGGCGCGATCCCCGGCCAGCGCAGCACCGAGCAGGAACCGCTGCTCACCCCCGCCGCTCCAGAGGAGCCGGCCCGGACCTCGAAGGCCGTGCTCGGTGAACTCGACGCGCTGGTCGGTCTGGACAGCGTCAAGCGCGAGGTCCGTGCGCTGACCGACATGATCGAGGTCGGCCGGCGCCGCCAGCAGGCCGGGCTGAAGGCCGCCTCGGTCAAGCGCCACCTGGTGTTCACGGGCTCCCCCGGCACCGGCAAGACGACCGTCGCCCGGCTCTACGGCGAGATCCTCGCCTCCCTCGGGGTGCTGGAGAAGGGCCATCTGGTCGAGGTGTCCAGGGTCGACCTGGTCGGCGAGCACATCGGCTCCACGGCGATCCGCACCCAGGAGGCCTTCCAGCGGGCACACGGCGGGGTGCTGTTCATCGACGAGGCGTACGCGCTGTCGCCGGAGGACGCGGGGCGGGACTTCGGCAAGGAGGCCATCGACACGCTGGTGAAGCTGATGGAGGACCAGCGGGACGCCGTGGTGGTGATCGTCGCGGGCTACACCGAGGAGATGGAGCGCTTCCTTTCGGTCAATCCCGGTGTGGCGTCGCGTTTCTCGCGGACCATCACCTTCAGCGACTACGGCCCGGACGAGCTGCTGCGGATCGTGGAGCAGCAGGCCGACGAGCACGAGTACCGGCTGGCGCCGGGCGCACCCGAGGCGCTGCTGACGTACTTCACGGTGCTGCCGAAGGGCCCGGCGTTCGGCAACGGCCGTACCGCCCGGCAGACCTTCGAGGCGATGGTGGAGCGGCATGCGAGCCGGGTCGCCCAGCTCGCCGACCCGACCACCGACGACCTCACCCTGCTGTACCCGGAGGACCTTCCCGAAGTCGCCTGATCAGGCGCCCGGTTGCGGCCGCTGTCCGGGCAGCTCCGGGCGCAGCCGGGCCAGCAGCCGCTGCCGTTCCTCGGCGAAGGCCGGGTCCGCCTGGTAGTCGGAGTGGCCCAGGATCGGGGCGGGGAGCGGGTGACCCGGGGTACGACCGTAGGCGAGGGGGTCCTTGAGGGGCGTGTGGTCGACCTCGGGGCCGTCGCCGTCGGGGATCCGCACGGGACCGCCGATGGGGTCGGTGAGGCGGTAGAGGTTGCGCCAGCAGGCGACCTCGCGGTGCAGGGAGCCGAGTTCGGCGGGGCCGAAGTGGGCCGGGAACCAGCGGCCGTACAGCCGCTCCAGCGGCGAGCCGTACGTCAGCAGGGCGACCCGGCCGCGGACCGACGGGGTCAGCTGCCAGGCGGCCGCGGCGGCGAGGACGCTGCCCTGGGAGTGGCCGGAGATGACCAGCCGGCCGCCGGTGCGGCGGGTCCAGGTGTCCATCCGCCAGGTCAGGTCGGGCACCGCGCGCTCGGCATAGCAGGGCGGAGCGAAGGGATGGGCGGCACGCGGCCAGAAGGTGCCGACGTCCCAGAGGATGCCGATGGTGCGCCGCGCGGAGGCGTCCTTGTAGGCGCGCCGGCCCCAGGTGACGAAGAGTATGAAGCCGAGCCCGACCAGCCAGGAGCCCAGCGCCTGTGAGGTCTCGGCCGCGCCGTGCACCAGGGCGTACGTCCGGTCGGCCGCCGCGTCCGGGGTCTCTCCGGTGGCCAGCGCGCCCGCCAGCGCCCCGGCGCCCAGCACCAGCGTGGCGGCGCACAGCACGGTGACGGCGAACGGCGTCCGGTCGGTGAGCACGGCCATGGCACGGACCCGGGCGATACGGCGGCTGCGGGCCACGTCCGCCGGCTCCCCGGGGTGGCCGAGGTCGACGGCGGCGCGTTCCGTGCGGCCGAGCCGCGAGGTGCGCCAGGAGAGCCACGCGACCGCGGCGAGCAGCACCACGAGAACCGGCGGGATCACCGACGCCTGCCAGGTCAGCAGGACCGGAGGCCCGGCGATGGAGGTGCCGGTGCCGTCCAGCCAGTCGGACACCCGCTGGGCGACCCCGCCCGAGATCACCCCGCCGAGCGCGCAGGCGAGCAGCGCGACCGCGGGCCCGCCGAGGCCGCGCATCGCGGCGCGCGGATCGGGCAGCCGGCGGTGCAGGTCGTGGGCGACGACCGCGAGGACGATCACCAGCACGCCCTGGGCCAGGGCCAGACCGCCGAAGGTGGTGTCCCCGGCGAGCCGCCCCACGGAGTGCCACCCCGGCCGGGACCAGCCGGCGTACAGCATCACGAGCAGCAGCAGGGCGAGCGCGCCGAGCGGCAGGCGTCGTACGAGGTGCCGGTCGAGTTCCTGGTCGAGGAGGTTCTCGCTGCGGCCCCGGCGGCAGACCACCCACACCACGGCAAGGGCCCCGGCGATCAGCGCACCGGTCAGCAGCCACCCGATCGTGTCCAGTACGGCGGTGCCGCCCGGCCTGCGGTCGAAGGAGGCCGCCGGTGCGAGGACCGCGGCGGCGACGGTGAGCAGGCCGGCCGCGGTGTGCGCGGCACGCAGCCGGGCGACCAGCCGGCGTCCGTACCAGAAGCCGGGGCTGCCGAGGGAGGTGTGGCCGGGCTCGGGGTCGTTGGCCGGCGGCCGGGTGGACTCGTAGGCGCTCCAGGTGCGGTGCGAGAGATACCAGAGCAGGCCGGTCAGGGCGGTGGGGACCAGGGTGGCCAGGGCGAGCCGGCGTCCGGGTGCGCTCCACCAGCCGCCGCCGGAGCCGGCCGGCGAGAGGAAACCGAGCCAGGTGTGCCGGCCGGCGCAGGCGGTGACGCCCGCGCACTGCCAGGCGGCGAGGTCCAGGGCGACCTCGCAGGCGGCGGCGACCAGTAACACCGTGAGGGTGAGGCCGGCGAGCCGGACCAGCAGGCCGTAGAAGCGCACGGTGCGCGGCCGGTCCTCGGCGGCGGGGCGCATCCAGTGCGCGAGGTTGACCACCATGAACGGCAGGAGCAGCAGCCACAGCGCCCGGGAGGCGTTGCCCGAGGTGAGGTTGCACCACACGTACGCCTCCGGCACCGTCCGGTCGCGGTAGTCGCCGGGCCGGGACTCGGCGTCGACGTCCTCGGCGCGCCGGAAGACGGCGGCGGTGTCGTCCCCGGTGATCCGCACCGTGCGCGGATCGTCGAGCATCTTCTCGGGCGTGGTGCCGCCGACCCCGTGGACGAGGAGCTCCAGATCGATCTCCGGAGCGGCGGGCCGTTCGGCCGGGTCGGGCTTCGCAGTCGTGGGCCGCTGGGCGGGGTCGGTCCTCGCGGCCCCGGGCCGGTCGGCGGGTGCGGCCTCCGTCGCGGTCAGTCGCTCGGCGGGGCCGCCTCCGACGGTACGGTCCTGCGCGCGTTCCACTCTTCTCGCACTTCCCCCGTGCCGCGCCGATGGTCTGTGTCCGTGCGGGTTTCAGGATCGCCGATTCCGGTGTGACGCACACCACTCGTCACGGAATCTCCCCGTTGTGTGTGACGCCCAGTGCAACACGCGGTGACCGAATGACGTGTGTGCGCCGACACAGGGAGTGGCGCAACCTGTGTGGTCCCGTGAAAGGATGGGGCGCCCGCGCACCGGAGCCGGACGGAATGTCCTGGTCGGGGTCGGTACGCGGGGCGTGTCGGACGGCTTGAGGCGAGAGGAACCGGAGCGTACGTGAGCGAGAACCAGAACCTCCTCGCGGAGCAGCGCCGCGCCCTGATCCTGGACGAGGTCCGGCGCCGGGGCGGCGTACGGGTCAACGAACTGACCCGCAAGCTCGGCGTGTCGGACATGACCGTACGCCGGGACCTGGACGCGCTGGCCCGGCAGGGCGTGCTGGAGAAGGTGCACGGCGGTGCGGTGCCGGTGGTCGAGGCGAGCACGCACGAGCCGGGGTTCGAGGCCAAGTCGGGGCTGGAACTGACCGCCAAGGAGGACATCGCCCGGGCCGCCGCCGAACTGGTCGTGCCGGGTACCGCGATCGCCCTGTCCGGCGGTACGACGACGTACGCGCTGGCCCATCATCTCCTGGAGGTCCCCGACCTGACCGTGGTGACGAACTCGGTGCGGGTCGCGGACGTCTTCCACGCGGCCCAGCGCGTCTCCGGGCAGCGTCAGGGCGCGGCGACGGTGGTCCTGACCGGCGGGGTGCGCACCCCGTCCGACTCCCTCGTGGGCCCGGTGGCCGACCAGGCGATCGCGGCGCTCCACTTCGACCTGCTCTTCCTCGGCGTGCACGGCATATCGACCGAGGCCGGTCTCTCCACACCGAACCTCGCGGAGGCGGAGACCAACCGCCGCCTGGTGCAGTCGGCCCGGCGGGTGGTGGTGGTCGCCGACCACACCAAGTGGGGCACGGTGGGCCTCAGTTCGTTCGCCAAGCTGGAGCAGATCGACACGCTGGTCACGGACGCCGGACTGCCCTCCGACGCGCGTGCGGAGATCTCGGAGCATCTGCGCCGGCTGGTGGTGGCGGGCGAGGCGGAGGCCTGATCGCGTCGGCGGTGCAGACAACTGACGGGCCGCCAGTTATCGTGGCGGGGCCGGTCAACCGCCTTATCGGCCAAGGGGGTTCTTGTCCATGGCACGCCGACTGCGCCCCGTGGGGCTCGACTTCGTCGAGACCGCGCCCGTACGTCTGGTCTTCGCACAGGAGATGTCCGCGCCACCCGAGCGGGTCTTCCACGCGCTCAACGACGACGTACCCGGCTGGGCGGAGTGGTTCGCCGCGGTGACCCACGCCGAGTCCGTCGACGACGGCGCCGGGCGCGACATCCGGCTCAAGGGCGGCGGGCGTTTCCGGGAGACGATCATCGCGGCCAAGGAGGCGGAGGTGTACGCCTACCGGGTGGACCTGACCAACGCGCCCGGCGCGTACGCCATCGCGGAGGAGTGGCGGCTCGTCCCCTCCGGCGGCGGCACCCGCGTGCAGTGGACCTTCGCCGTGGACGGCACGGCACCGTTCCGTCTCGTGGTCAGGGCGGCACGCGCCGGGCTGGGCCGGGCCTTCCGGGGCGCGGTCGTCGAACTGGACCGGCGTCTGGCACGGTAGCGGCTCAGCCGGGCCAGACCCCCGTCTCCAGCAACGACTCGATCGCCGCGGCGTAGGGCGTGATGTCCAGGCCCTGCTCGGCGAGCCAGGTGTCCGAGTAGTACTTGTCGAGGTACCGGTCACCCGGATCGCACAGCAGGGTCACCACGCCCCCCTGCCGTCCCTCGGCCACCATCTCGGCGACGATCTTCAGCGCACTCCACAGCCCGGTCCCGGTCGACCCCCCGGCCTTCCGGCCGATCGCGCGCTCCAGCGCCCGTACCGCGGCCACGCTCGCCGCGTCCGGCACCTTCATCATGCGGTCGACGGCCCCGGGCACGAAACTCGGCTCCATCCGCGGCCGCCCGATGCCCTCGATGCGGGAGCCGCAGTCGCAGGTGACGTCGGGATCGCCGGTGGTCCAGCCCTCGAAGAAACAGGAGTTGTCGGGGTCGGCGACACAGATCCGGGTATCGCGCTGGGTGTAATGGACGTAGCGCGCGAGCGTCGCGGAGGTGCCACCGGTCCCCGCCGTGGCGACGATCCAGGCCGGCTCCGGGAACCGCTCCAACTCCAGCTGGCGGAAGATGGATTCGGCGATGTTGTTGTTGCCGCGCCAGTCCGTGGCCCGTTCGGCGTAGGTGAACTGGTCCATGTAGTGGCCGCCGGTCTCCACCGCCAGGCGCGCGGACTCCTCGTACATTTTCCGGGAGTCGTCCACGAAGTGGCACTGCCCGCCGTGGAATTCGATGAGCCGGCACTTCTCGGCACTGGTGGTGCGCGGCATGACGGCGATGAAGGGCACGCCGATGAGCTTGGCGAAGTACGCCTCGGAGACGGCCGTCGAGCCACTGGACGCCTCGATCACCGGGCGGCCCGGCCGGATCCAGCCATTGCACAGGCCGTAGAGGAAGAGCGAACGGGCCAGCCGGTGCTTGAGGCTTCCTGTCGGATGCGTCGACTCGTCCTTGAGGTACAGGTCGATGCCCCAGGCCTCGGGCAACGGGAAGCGCAGCAGGTGCGTGTCCGCCGAGCGGTTCGCGTCCGCCTGGACCTTGCGCACAGCCTCTTTGAGCCAGTCGCGGTAGGCGGCGTCGCTGCGGTCGACGTCGAGGGTGGCGCCGGTCCGGATCTGCGGGGTAGTGCTCACGACGGGACTCCTTACGCTTCGCGCCGACGGCGTCCGAACGCGGCCGACGCATCGATCATAAACACCTTCCACACGCTTCTCACCTGCATAAACGCATCTTTGGGCGTCTCAAAGGCACCCCTGGGGAACAGCGCCGGACAGTGGCGCGAACGCTTCGGGGGCGCATTACGGCGAGTGCTCCGAGCGCCCCCCGCCCGGCGGTCCGTGCGTACTGGTGCTCCACGCCGAGGGCGGGCAGACTGCCACCGGACGGGACGAACGTCTCGAACGGGGGCGCACACTGGATCACGACACGAGCCGGAGCGCGCCGGGCCGGGGTCACAAGCTTCCGGACGGCGACCGACGTACTCGAAAAGGGGCGGGGCAGGATGGCGGAGCCGGAGTTCACGGCGACGGGCGTGCGGATCGACAAGCGGCTGCGGTCGCTCACCCGGGCCGGGCAGGTCCGGATAAGGGACGGCAGGCTGCAGCTGCTGACGAGCTACGGCAGCGAGATCGACAGTGCGCCCGTCCAGGCGGTACGGGCCTCGAAGCCGTGGTTCGCGTCGGAGGACCGGGCCCTGGCCGACCTCAACGGCCAGCGCTACTCACTCACCCTGGGTGACCACGACCCGGCGCCGGGCGAGCCGGGACCGCCCGCGGCGCGCCGCTTCATCGAGGCGGTACGGCGGGCCGCGGGGCGTGACCGCTGAACTGCACGGACCTGCGGGGCGTGACCGCTGAGCCACGGCGAGTTGCGGGACCGTACGCACTGGGTCACGCTTGTCTCACGTCACTCTGGGTTTACCGGCGATAACGCTGCGAACCAGCCCGCCGGCCACGACAGCAGGCGGCCCCATGGACGGCGGCGCCCTGCTGGATCCGTTCTCCGTGTTCTTCCGGACCTCACGTCGGGGAGTCGCAGCCGTGATCAAACACCCAAGCAGACACTGCTCGGTGGAGCTCCAAGCCTTGCCCTCGCGGATCGGCCAGGTCCGCAGAATCGTATCTGCGCAGTTGCGCTACTGGCATCTCGACCCGTTGATCGACCGGGCCGCGCTCGGTGTGACGGAGTTGCTCACCAACGTCCACCGGCACGCCCAGACCGACAAGAACTGCACCGTGGAGATCGAGCTCCAGCTCGACCGCCTCACGGTGTCGGTCCGCGACCACGATCCGCGCCTTCCGGTGGTCGAGGACGGCACGGAGATCGCGCCGATGGCCACCTGCGGGCGAGGGCTCGCGATGGTGGCCGCGGTCAGCGAGAGCTGGGGGGTACGGCCGCACGACGACGGCAAGGTCGTGTGGTTCACCCTGCCGGCACCGACGACCACACCGAAGGCGGACCGCCCACAGCGCCGGGTCGCCGAACCGGCACCCCGTCGGATCGTCGACCCGGAACCCGCGACCGCCGGTGCGCCCGCACCCGCGACCGCCGGCGCCCCGGCCCCCGCACACGCGACCGCCGCTGTCCCCGGTGCCGCACACGCTCCCGCCCGCTCGGCTGTCGCCAGTTGAGCGGGCGGTGAGTCTCCTCGCCGAGTCTCTCCGGCATTACCGCTTCGTCATGCCGCGCCGCCCTTGCCGATGCGGCCGAACTGCTCCTCCAGGACGGACAGCCTGCGCCAGTACTCGTCCTCGTCGATCTCGCCGGAGGCGAAGCGGCGGCCGAGGACCGCGAGCGGCGAGTCGCCGGACGGACGACCGGCGTCCATCGGGCGCCAGGGTCCGCCGCGGCCGCGCCACACGGTGCGACGCAGGAACGTGACGACGCCGATCACGACGGCCGCCCAGATCAGCGGGAAGAACAGGATCCACGGGCCGGGCCCGCCGTTCCAGTTCGCCAGGGTCTGCATATCGGTCAACTCCCCAGGGTCTCGGTGTGATGTATCGAGACTGACTGCCGGGAGGGGGCCGGGTCGTCGTGCAGCCGACGGCACCGGCCGTACCTCCCGGGGAGTACGCGACGGTGGGGGCCCTGCTCCCCAAAGGACTGGCGCTCTGTAACTACTAGTATGTACAGTCGACGTATGAGCACGTCGGAGCGGTTGATCGAGTCCACCCGCGAGCTGCTGTGGGAGCGCGGCTACGTCGGCACCAGCCCCAAGGCGATCCTGGAGCGCGCGGGCGCCGGCCAGGGCAGCATGTACCACCACTTCAAGGGCAAGCCGGACCTGGCGCTGGCCGCGATCCGGCGGACCGCCGAGGAACTGCTGGCCACCGCCGAGGGCGTGCTCACCGGACCGGGCACCCCGTACGAGCGGATCGAGGCGTATCTGCGGCGCGAGCGCGATGTGCTGCGCGGCTGCCCGATCGGCCGGCTGACCATGGACCCGGACATCATCGCGAGCGCCGAACTGCGCGCACCGGTCGACGAAACGCTCGACCGGATCCAGGAGCTGATCGCCGGGATCGTCGAAGAGGGCAAGGAACAAGGGCAGTTCGGGCCCCGGGTGGACGGCGAGGAGATCGCCGCGACCGTGCTCGCGACCGTACAGGGCGGCTATGTGCTCGCCCGGGCGTCCGGTTCCCCCGCCGCGTTCGACGCCGGGGTGCGCGGACTGCTGTCCCTACTGAGGAGTTGACGTACGTGCACATCACCAGAGAGCGCCCGGACACCCAGCGGGGCCCGGCGGAGAACTTCACCGGCACGGTGTGGCTGGACGAGTTGGCCGCGCCCGCCGCCCCGTCCCGGCTGCGCATGTTCAGCGTCCACTTCGCGCCCGGCGCCCACACCGCCTGGCACCGGCATCCGCACGGCCAGGTGCTGCACGTCCTGGAGGGCGAGGGGCTGGTGCAGCGCAGGGGCGGCGAGCCGGAGGCGATCCGCGCGGGCGACACGGTGTGGATCGAGCCGGGCGAATGGCACTGGCACGGCGCCGGGCCGCGCAGCTTCATGACGCATCTCGCGGTCGTCGAGGCCGCCGAGGACGGCACGACCACCGAGTGGCACGAGCACGTGACCGACTACCCGGCCTGAGGAGCGACCAGCGCCATGCACGCCATGCAGTACGAGTTCACCCTGCCCGCGGACTACGACATGGGCATCATCCGCTCCCGCGTCGCGCGCGTCGGGCATCTGCTGGACGACTGGGACGGCCTCGGCATCAAGACCTACCTCATGCGCGAGCGGGGACACCACGGCTCGCCGGTGAACCAGTACGGGCCGTTCTATCTCTGGAACACCGTGCAGGGCATGAACGGTTTCCTCTGGGGAGGCGCCTTCCAGGGAGCTGTCGACGACTTCGGGCGGCCGCACGTACGGCACTGGACGGGCCTGGCCTTCGAGGAGGGCACCGCAGCCGGCTCCCCCGCCGCGTTCGCCGTGCGGCGGCGGCAACCGGTGCCGGACGGTGTGAAGTTGGCCGCCTTCATGGCGGGTGCCGCGGACGAGACAGAGCGGCTGGCAGCCGAGGACGGTGCCGTGCTGGCGGCGTCCGCCGTGGACACGAACGCCTGGGAGCTGGTCCATTTCTCACTCTGGGAGCACGACGCGCCCATGATCGAGGGCGACGTCTTCCAGGTACTGCACCTGTCGGAGCCGGGACGCGGCGCGCTGCCGCGCGGGCGGCAGTGGTGAGCGGTGTCCGTACGGTCCTCGGTGACATCCGGCCCGCGGACCTGGGCGTCTGCGACGCGCACGACCACCTCTTCCTCCACAGCCCCCGGCTGCCGGGACAGGAACTGGACGACGCGAGCGCCGCCCGGGGCGAGCTGGCGGCGTTCCGCGCGGCGGGCGGGGCGGCCGTCGTGCAGTGGACGCCGTACGGGATGGGGCGGCGGGCAGCCGATCTGCCGCTGCTGTCCCGGTCCACCGGAGTGCACGTGCTCTGTGCGACGGGACTCCACCAAGCGGCTCACTACACACCGGAGTTGATCGACGAACTGCGCGGACGGCTCGCCGAGGTCTTCGTCTCCGAACTGACCGAGGGCATCGGGACGTCCGGGGTACGCGCCGGTCTGGTCAAGGTGGCGGGCGGCTTCCACCACCTCGACGCGCACGCCCGCTGGACGATGACCGCGGCGGCCGAGGCCCACCACGCGACGGGCGCGCCGATCGCCGTCCATCTGGAGCTGGGCACCGGTGCACTCGACGTACTCGACCTGCTCTGCGGAGAGTTGGGCGTCCCCGGGGACCGGGTGATCCTCGGCCACCTGAACCGCTCCCCCGACCCCGTCGTCCAGCGGCAGGCCGCCGCCACCGGTTGCTGGCTGGCCTTCGACGGGCCGTCCCGGGCCAACCACGCCACCGACTGGCGGATGCCGGAGGCCGTACGGGCGCTGGCCGAGGCCGGGTTCGGGGACCGGCTGCTGCTCGGCGGGGACACCGTGGTGGCGGGGGCGCGGTCGGTGGACGGCGGACCCGGGATGCCGTACCTGCTGCGACGGGTGCGGCCGCGGCTGGTGGCCGAGCTGGGCGCGGAGCACGTCGACCGCATCCTCACCGACAACCCGGCCCGGGCCTTCGCCGTCGACTGGCGCTAGGCGCTAGGCCACGGAGATGTTCACCGACGGGCGGAGCTTCGCCGCGGCGGCCAGCGCCTCGTGTGCCGGGTGGGTGTCGAAGGCGGCCAACAGCTCCTGGTCTGCCGGGAGTTCGGCCGCCGGGTAGGCGATCTGCTCGAAGGCCGCCTGGAAGCGCGGGCCCCAGCGGCGGGTGCCGAGGCGGGCCGTGCGGGAGCAGTTGTCGACCATGTGCGCCACGTCGCGGGCGTGCATGTAGGGCAGCAGCGAGTCGACCGCCTCGATGACGGACTCGTTGACGATCTCCGACCAGGGGTGGCCGCGCTCGGCGAACTCGTCGATCTGCGCCGTCATCGTGGCCACGAACACACCGGCGGTGAACGGCTCGACAGACAGCTCCCGTTCGGCACGCCGGGCCCGCACCCGCTCGCCCGCCGCCCACATCGGGGAGCCCCCGATCCTGGTCATCTCCCTCTTCCCGAGCCGCCGTTCGGCGAGGATCACGCTGCGCAGCTCGGTGCCGTCGGCGACTTCGTCGTAGATCTCGGCGACGAGCTCGCGGGCCGGCCCGTAGGCCGCCGTGTACGCCCGGTCGAAGACCTCCCGGCCGGCCGGGTCGAGGTCCTCGCGGACGGCGCGCAGCCCGGCCCGGGAGACGGTCCGGGCGATGGGCCCGGTCACGTTCTCGCAGGACCGCTCGTACGCCGTCACCTCGTCGTCCCCGGCGAGCCGGTAGTGGCTGTACAGGCTCTCCACGATGCCGTGCACGGCGCCGAGCAGTATGGCGCGCTCGCCGACGATGTCGGAGCGGTACTCGCTCTCCAGGGTGGTGCGGAAGGTGTACGGCGCGCCGAGCGCGACCGACCAGCCGAGCGCGAGGTCGGTGGCGCGGCCGTCGGGGTCGGCGTGCACGGCGAAACTGCTGTTGATCCCGGCGCCGTTGATCTCCGCGCCCTGTTCGTAGAGGCGGCGCACGGAGTCGCCCATGCCCTTGGGGCAGACGGCGATCACGCCGTGGCCGGCCGGGAAGTCGCCGCCGGTCGCCCGGAGATGGCCGAGCAGGAAGCCGTGCGAGAGGCCGATGACCGCGCCGGGCTTCAACGCCACGAAGATCTCCTGGTGGTGGGCGGCGAGGGCGGCGTCGGCGATCAGCAGGAGGAGCAGGTCGCTGTCGGCGGCGACGGCGAGCCAGTCGCCGAGGGTGCCGTTCTCCTCGGTGAAGCCGTGCTCACGGGCGTCGGCGGCCGAGGCGGAGCCGGGGCGCAGGCCGACGGTGACCGTGATGCCGGTGCCGGCGAGGGAGTCGCGCAGGTTGCGGGCCTGGGCGCGGCCCTGCGGGCCCCAGCCGAGGACACCGATCCTGCTCACCCCGGCGAACGCCCGGGGCAGCAGGGGGAAGAGGTGCCGACCGCCGCGCAGGATGGTCTCCGTGCCGCCGGGCACGTCCATCGTTTCGAGTGCGAAGACGCCGGAGGTGTAGGTGGTCGTCGAGGTCATGGTGGAGTTGTAGGCTCCGGGCGGACGTTGCGGCAAGCGCAACTTTCGCAGCGGTCTGTTGCAGATCTTGAAAGGGACTGGTCACGGAGTGCGGGCCGACCACCGGGAGCTGCGGCTCTTCCTCCATCTCGCGCAGTCGCTGAACTTCGGGCGGACCAGCCTGGACTGCCACGTCAGCCCGGCGACGCTGACCCGGACCGTGCAGCGGCTGGAGGCGGATCTGGGCCACCGGCTGTTCGACCGGGGCCCGCGCGGGGTGTCCCTGACGGCGGAGGGCCAGCGCTTCCGCGAATACGCCTTACAGGCACTGGAGTTGTGGCAGGCCTACCGTGACGAACGGCCCGATCCGGCCGAACTCAGCGGCAGACTCGCGGTGTTCGCCACCGTGACCGCCTGCCAGGCTTTGCTGCCCGACCTGTTGGCACCGTTCCGTACGGCGCACCCGCAGGTACGGCTGGATCTGCGCACCGGGGACGCGGCGGCCGCGCTGGCCCGGCTCGACGAGGGCGAGGCCGATGTGGCCGTGGCCGGGATCCCGGCGCGGCTGCCGGACCCCCTGGTCGGCCGCACGGTGACGGTCACCGACCTGGTCCTGGTCACCGCGCGCGACCGCCCGGACCCCGGCCTGGACGGCCCGTTCGTCCTCCCTCAGCGCGGGCTGGTGCGCGAGGCGGCCGACCGCTGGTTCCGGGCGCGGGGACGGCCCGTGGCCGTCGTCTGTGAACCGGACGGCCACGAGGCCCTGTTGGCCCTCGTCGCCCTGGGCTGCGGCACGGGGCTGGTCCCCCGGCTGGTCCTGGAGCACAGCGCGGTGCGGGACCGGATCGCGGTGCTGCCGGCCGATCCCGCGCCGGAGCCGTTCCCGATCGGGCTGTGCGTACGGCGAGCCGACCTCAGGCGGCCGCTGGTGGCGGCGTTGTGGAGCCTGACGGCGCGGTGGTAGCCGGGCGCCGGTGGGCCGTCACCGAAGTGCCCCCAGCGGGTCGTCCAGCACCGGCTGCCAGGCCAACTCGGCCGCTCCCACCAGGCTGTTGTGGCTCAGCGTGCACGGCAGGATCGGCACGCTGCCGCTCTGGCCCCACAGGCTGCGGTCGGCGACGACGGCACGCAGCCGGCCGGGGTCGGCGTCCAGGAGGGTGCGGTGCAGGCCGCCGAGGATGATGCGGTCGGGGTTGAGGATGTTGACCAGTCCCGCGAGGCCCAGGCCGAGGCGGTCGATCAGGGCCTCGGTGGCCCTGCGGACGGTCGGGTCCGCGTAGTGGTCGCGGATCAGGTCCTCGGCCTGCCGCAGCAGCGACACCTCGGGACCGGGATCGCGGCCCGCCTCGATCAGCAGCGCCAGCGGATCGGCCTCCACGTCCAGACAGCCCCGGCTGCCGCAGTGGCAGGGCCGGCCCTCCGGGTTCACGGCGACGTGGCCGACCTCCAGGGCGAGGCCCGAACTGCCCGTGTGCAGGCGGCCGTCCAGGACCAGCGCGCCGCCGACGCCCCGGTGCCCGGTGGCCACGCACAGCAGGTCCCGGGCGCCCCGGCCCGCGCCGTGCCGGTGCTCGGCGAGCGCGGCCAGGTTCACGTCGTTGCCCGCGAACGCCGGGCCGGTGATCCCGGCCGCGCGCACGCACTCCGCGAAGATCCGGCGCACGGGCGCCCCCACCGGCCAGGCCAGGTGGAGGGGGTTCAGGGCCAGGCCCTCCGGTTCGGCGACTGCGGACGGCACGGCGAGACCGGCGCCGACGCAGCGGCGGCCGGTGCCGCGCAGGAGGTCGGCGCCCGCCTCGACCACCGAGCCGAGCACCTTCGCCGGGTCGGCGTCGACGGCCTCGCAGCCGGGCGCGGTCGCGACGATCCGGCCGCCCAGGCCGACCAGTGCCGCGCGGAAGCCGTCGGCGTGGACCTGCGCGGCGAGTGCGACGGGGCCGTTCTCGGCGACCTCCAGGCGGTGCGAGGGGCGGCCCTGCGAACCGGCGGCGGCGCCCGGGTGGGCGTCGACCGTGATCAGGCCGAGCGCCTCCAGTTCGGCGGCGACGGCGCCGGCCGTGGCCCGGGTGACGCCGAGTTCCGCGGTGAGCACCGCGCGGGTGGGGGCGCGGCCGGTGTGCACGAGTTCCAGGGCGGGGCCGAGTGCGCCACGTCCTCGGTCCAACCGGGGTTTCGAGGTTCCGTTCCCCGTCGGGCCGGGGGCCGCCTTTCCGCTCATGAAAGGGAGTCTGCCATGATCCGTAGGAGGGGCCGTAGTGAAGGTGCGGCGCCGTTGGGGCTGGTCGCGCAGTTCCTCCCCCAGCCTTCGGCCGGGGGTACCCCCACCGCCCCTAAAGGGGCGCTGCAGCCTGGGCATGTTCAAAGCCGCTCACTCTCAGTGTGACGTTCAGGCGGCCGGTCAGGCCCAGCTCTGCCGGTCCCGTGCCCGGGTGCACCCTCGGCACCCCGTGATAGGCGAGCCGCGACTCGCCCCCGAACACGAACAGGTCCCCCGACCGCAGCTCCACGTCCGTGTACGGCTTGCTCCTGTTCTCCGTGTTGCCGAAGCGGAACACGCACCTGTCCCCGAGGCTCAGCGACACCACCGGTGCCTCCGACTTCTCGTCGGCGTCGCGGTGCATGCCCATGCGGGCGTCGGCGTCGTAGAAGTTGATCAGTGCGATGTCGTACGACAATCCGCCGACCGTCTCCGGGCCCAGGGCGTCGGTCACCGCACGGCGGCCCAGTTCGCCGAGCCAGGCGGGGAACGGCCTCACGGGGCTGCCGTCGCCGTCGACGACCGTGCGGGCGTAGGCGTACGGGTACCAGTGCCAGCCCAGGCAGACCTGGCGGGCGGTCATCGTGCCGCCGCCGGGCGTGCGCACCGTGCGCAGGCCCGCCGGGGGCCGGGCCCAGTCGCGGCAGGCGGCGAGCAGCGCGCGCTGCCGGTCCGTGTCCAGCCAGTCGGGGACGTGCACGGCGCCCGGCGCGATGCGGGCGCGCGCCCTCGGGAACAGTTCATCCTCCATGCCCCCATCCTGCCCGACCGGGCCTGAGCTGCGGTTCGGCTAGCCTGGACGCACGATGAGCGACCGTATGACGACTGCCTGGGGCGAGTTCGAGCTGTCCCGCTTTCCGGAGGATCCGCGCGACCGGCTGCGTGCCTGGGACGCCTCGGACGCGTACCTGCTGCGGTATCTCGACCGGGAGCGGACCGGGCTGTCGGGCACGGTCGTGGTGCTCGGCGACCGCTGGGGCGCGCTGGTCACGGCGCTGGCGGAGCACCGGCCGGTGCAGATCACCGACTCGTACCTGAGCCAGGAGGCGACCCGCGCGAACCTGGCGCGCGCGGGTGTCGAACCGGGCGCGGTGCAGTTGCTGACCACCCAGGATCCGCCGCCGGACCGGGTGGACGTGCTGCTGGTGCGGGTGCCGAAGAGCCTGGCGCTGCTTGAGGACCAGCTGCTGCGGCTGGCGCCCGCCGTGCACGCGGGGACGGTCGTGATCGGCACCGGCATGGTCAAGGAGATCCACACGTCGACGCTCCGGTTGTTCGAGCGGATCCTCGGGCCGACCCGGACCTCGCTGGCCGAACAGAAGGCCAGGCTGATCCACTGCACGCCGGATCCGTCGCTGGAGCGCCCGGAGAACCCGTGGCCGTACAGCTACGCGCTCCCCACCGGGATCGGTGCGGTGTCCGGGCGTACGGTCGTCAACCACGCGGGCGTCTTCTGCGCCGACCGGCTCGACATCGGGACGCGGTTCTTCCTGGCGCATCTGCCCGAGGGGGGCCGCCGGATCGTGGACCTGGGGTGTGGGAACGGCGTCGTGGGTACGGCGGTGGCGCTGGCCGACCCCACGGCCGAGGTGCTGTTCGTCGACGAGTCGTTCCAGGCGGTCGCCTCGGCGGAGGCAACCTACAAGGCCAACGGGGTACCCGGGCATGCCGAGTTCCGGGTCGGCGACGGGCTGGCCGGGGTCGCGGCCGGGAGCGTGGACGTGGTGCTCAACAACCCGCCGTTCCACTCCCACCAGGCGACCACCGACGCGACGGCGTGGCGGATGTTCAGCGGGGCGAAGCGGGCACTGCGACCGGGCGGCGAGCTGTGGGTGATCGGCAACCGGCATCTTGGCTACCACGTGACACTGCGCCGATTGTTCGGCAACAGTCAACTGGTCGCGAGCGACCCGAAGTTCGTCGTGCTGAAGGCGGTCAAGCGCGGGTAGTCCGGGCGGCCAGTACGCCGATGATCCTGGTCACCTCCCGGGCCATCGCCTCCCTGCCGGCACCGAGGTAGGTGCGGGAGTCGACGGCCTCGGGATGGTCCGCGAGGAAACGGCGGACCGACGCGGTCATCGCCATGTTGAGTGCCGTGCCGACGTTGACCTTGGCGATGCCGGCGGCGACCGCGGTGACCAGTCCGTCGTCCGGGACCCCGGAGGAGCCGTGCAGGACCAGCGGGACCGGCACGGCGGCCGAGAGGCGCCCCAGCAGGTCGTGGTCGAGGGTGGCGGTCCGGCTGGTCATGGCGTGCGCGCTGCCGATCGCCACGGCCAGCGCGTCGACACCGGTGCCGGCGACGAAGTCCCGCGCCTCGGCGGGGTCGGTACGCGCCCCGGGCGCGTGCGCGTCCAGCGCCGGCCTGCCGTCCTTGCCGCCGACCTCCCCCAACTCCGCCTCGATCCAGAGGCCTTGGGCGTGCGCCCAGACGACGGCAGCCGCGGTCGCGGCGAGGTTCCCGGCGTACGGCAGCCGGGACGCGTCGTACATCACCGAGCTGAAGCCGGCATCGGGGGCCTGCCGGAGCAGGTCGTCGCTCCGGACGTGGTCGAGGTGCAACGCGACGGGTACGTGGGCGCGTTCGGCGGCCGCGGTGGCGGCGCGGGCCAGCGGGAGGAGGTGTCCGTGGCGGAACCTTACGGCGTTCTCGCTGACTTGGATGACTACGGGTGAACCGGCGGCCTCGGCACCGGCGATGACGGCTTCCACGTGTTCCAGGGTGATGACGTTGAACGCGGCGACGGCGGACCGGTCTTCGGCTGCCCGTGCCAGCAGCGCGCCGGTGGTTGCGAGGGGCACGCTCACTCCTCGCCGGTCGGGGTGAGGACCACCGAGCGGGTGAGATGGCGCGGCCGGTCGGGGTCGAGGCCCCGGGCGGCGGCGACGGCGACCGCGAGGCGCTGGGCGCGGACCAGTTCGGCGAGCGGGTCGAGGGTGCCCTGGATCCACAACCCACCGGTGGCGTCGACCTGCTGGGCGAGTCCGGCGGGGGCCGGGCCGAACATCCAGGTGGCCGTGGCTCGGGTGGCGATGCTGATCGGGCCGTGCCGGTACTCCATCGCCGGGTAGGCCTCGGTCCAGGACAGCGAGGCCTCGCGCATCTTGAGCCCGGCCTCGCTCGCGAGTCCGACGGTCCAGCCGCGACCGAGGAAGGTGAACTGGGCGCACTCGGTCAGTCCCGGTGGCAGCGGAGTCGACAGTGCGGTACGGGCGTCGGCGACCACGGCGTCGGTGTGGAGGCCGAGGTGGGCGCGGAGCAGGGTGAACGCGCTGGTGGCGAACCGGGTCTGGACGACGGAGCGTTCGTCGGCGAAGTCCAGGACGACGAGGTCGTCGGCGGCCGCCGTCACGGGGGTGTCGGGGTCGGCGGTTATCGCGGCGGTGCGCACACGTCCCTTCAACTCGCCCAGCAGGTCCAGGACTTCGGTGGTGGTGCCGGACCGGGTGAGGGCCAGCACCCGGTCGTAGGACCGCCCGTGCGGGAACTCCGAGGCGGCGAAGGCGTCCGTCTCGCCGAGTCCCGCGGACTCGCGCAGGACGGCCGCGGCCTGGGCCATGAAGTACGAGGTGCCACAGCCGACGATCGCGACCCGCTCGCCCGGGGCCGGGAGGGCGTGGGCTCCGCGGGTGGCCTCGGTGGCGGCTCGTGTCCAGCAGTCGGGCTGGCTGTTCAGCTCCTCGGTGATATGTGACATACCACTGTCCCTCCCCTGGACGCACATCGTGATTGTTCTTGCAAGATAGAGCCAGCTTCCAATCACAATCAAGCATTCCGTCGAAGACCACGTGCGCTAAGGTCGCCAGAAGATCGAGGAACGGAGGCGGCGGATGTCGCGCGACGCCCGCTGGAAGGCGCTGCTCGAGTTGCTGGTCGAGCGCGGCCGCCTGGAGGTCGAGGAGGCGGCGGCCGAGCTGGCGGTCTCGGCGGCCACCATCCGTCGGGACCTGGACCAGCTCGCCGAGCAGCAGATGCTGGTGCGCACCCGGGGCGGTGCGGTGGTGCACGGGGTGTCGTACGAGCTGCCGTTGCGCTACAAGACGGCCCGGCAGGCCTCGGAGAAGCAGCGGATCGCCAAGGCGGTGGCAGACCTGGTCGCACCGGGCGAGGCGGTGGGGCTCACGGGCGGTACGACCACCACGGAGGTGGCCCGCGCCCTGGCCGTACGCGGAGACCTCACCACCGGAACGCCGGCGCTGACGGTCGTCACGAACGCGCTCAACATCGCGAACGAGCTCGCGGTGCGGCCCCAGTTCAAGATCGTGGTGACGGGCGGGGTGGCACGCCCGCAGTCGTACGAGCTCATCGGGCCGCTCGCGGACGGGGTGCTGGGTCAGATCACCCTTGATGTGGCGGTGCTCGGGGTGGTCGGCTTCGACGTCGTCCATGGGGCTGCGGCCCATGACGAGGCGGAGGCCGCGGTCAACCGGCTGCTGTGCGAGCGTGCGGCCCGCGTGGTCGTCGCCGCCGACTCCAGCAAGCTGGGAGGGCGGGCGTTCGCCCGGATCTGCGCGGCGGAACTGGTGGACACGCTGGTGACGGACACGGCCGCGGCGCCGGAGACGGTGCGTCGGTTCGAGGAGGCGGGGATCCGGGTCCTGACCGTGTGAACGTGACGCGGTACGGCCCTGAGACTCGGCTCGCTGTCACATCCCGCTGGTGTCCGCGCTGACGAATCCCGCGCCCCGCTGGTCGTTGCAGCCGAACACCGGCCGGTCGGCCGGGTCGGGCCAGCTCTGCTGGGCCTGGAGGGCGACGCTCACCAGGGTCAGCAGCAGGTCGACGTCGCTCGCGGCGTCGAGTCGTATGGTCACCCACTGCGAGCCCGGGACGATACGGATCGCCCCCGTGCTCCTGAGGTCCTTGGCGAAGTGCCGGATGGCATGGGCGGTGAGACGCAGGTCCACATCGCGGTCGGAGTGGAAGTGCGCGATCTCGCCCTGCGCCGAACTCACGGCCTGACCCAGACCGCAGCTCGGTACGGCCTGGGTCAGGTCGGGCCAGGTCGCCAGTTGCGCCAGAGCGCGCGAGGCCAACGTCATGGAGCCATCATGGCCCGCTCACTCTCCGGTAACCAACCAGCGAGCAGTTATTAACCGAGCTGTTGCCTGACTCTGTCCGAACACACACGCCCGGGACGAGTGAATATCCGCAGGAATTCAGTGGTTCGAGGGACGGAAGGTACCTCTCGGGCGTCCGGGACGGCCGTGGCCAACGTCACGTTTTACGCAGGTCTGACACCTGCCCTACGCACGCCTGACAGCCGTCGCCGCGAACGCGTCGGCAGCGGCGAGGTCGAAGTCCCCGTGGTCGCTGCCGAGACCCTGGGCGACCAGGGCCGCCACGGCGTTGCCGAGGACGGCGGCGTCGTGCGGGGTGCGGCCCAGGCCGATGCCGTAGACGAATCCGGCCGAGAAGGCGTCGCCGCAGCCGGTGGTGTCCACGACGTCGATCTCGAAGGCGGGCACCGGCTCGGCACCCTCGGCGGTGACCAGCAGCGCGCCGTCGCCGCCCCGGGTGACCGCGACCAGCCCGGCACCGGCGCCGACCAGCTTCTTCGCGCCCGCCAGCAGGTCGTCCTCGCCGGAGAAGCCCAGCACCTGGTCGTCGTTGGGGAGGAGGTGGTCGACGTACGGCAGCGCGGCCGCGATCTGCTCGAAGCTGCCGAGGACGCCGGGCGCCAGCAGGTCCACGGAGGTCGTCACGCCGTGCTCCTTGGCGAAGTGCAGGATGCGCGCGGCGGCGTCGACGCCGATCAATTCCGGCCCGCCGAGGTGGAGATGGGCGGCTTCGGCAAGGGCGTCCCAGGGCACGTCGTCGACGCCGTAGGTGATGTTGGCGCCGAGCAGGTGCAGGGAGGGCCGGTCGCCGTTGGGGCGGATGGGCAGCACGCTCGCCGAGGTGGCGGTGTCGGTACGGCGGACGAGGAAGCCGGTGTCGATCCCGGCCCTGCCGAGCAGCTGCACCAGCATGTCGCCGGTCGCGTCGGCGCCGACGGCCCCGGCGCTGAGCACGGTGGCGCCGAGCTTGGCGAGGCTCAGTGCGGTCCCGCCGGCGGTCCCGGCCGCGGTCATCCTGATGTCCTCGACCAGGGTGGCGCCCTGGCCCTCGGGTATCCCGTCCACCGGCCGGACCAGCACGTCCAGCACGTGCACACCCATCGTGACGACTCTCATGGCTTGCCCTCCTGCAGGGATCGGGTGGTGCCGTAGTTCCGGGCGATCGCGGCCTCGATCACCGCGAGTTGCTGCTGCTCGTCCAGGACGCGGGGCGTTCCGAGGGCCGCCGCGTGCTGGTAGACACCGCAGGCCCATTCGAGCAACAGGGCGTTCTCGACGGCCTTGTCGAGGGTCGGGCCGACGGTGACCGAGCCGTGGTTGGCCATCAGCGCGGCGCTGCGGCCGTCGAGTGCGGTGAGCACCGAATCGGCGAGTTCCGGGGTGCCGAAGGTGGCGTACGGCGCCACCCGCACGGTGCCGCCGAGAGCGAGCAACTGGTAGTGGATACAGGGCAGTTCGTCGAGGACGCAGGAGAGTGCGGTGGCCATCGGCGCGTGCGTGTGGACGACCGCGCCGGCACCGTAGCGCCGATAGACCCCGAGGTGCAGGTCGAGTTCGGAGGTCGCCTGCAGGGTCCCGGCGACGACCTTGCCGTCCAGGTCGACCACCGTCACCTGGCCCGCGGTCAGCTGGGCGAGCACCGCGCCGGTCGCGGTGACCGCGACCCGGTCCCCCACCCGCACGCTGACGTTGCCCGCCGTACCGATCAGCAGGCCCGCCGCTCCCAGGCGACGGCAGACGTCCGCCACCGCGGCCCGTTCCTGAACCAGCGCGGAGCTTGAGTCCGTCATGGCCGCGACGGTAACGTAAACCTGAAACAAAGTCACGTTCAGATTCTGGGGTGGTTGCGTGAGCGGGCCGACCGCCGAGGAGACCGGGGCCGTGCTGCGCCGTACTCCCCAACAGGCCCGCAGCAAGGCCCGGTTGGCGCGTGTCCTCAAGGCGGCCGAGCGCGTGCTGATCGCCGAGGGCGTGCCGGCCCTGACCACCACCCGGGTCGCGGCGGAGGCAGGGGTGTCGGTCGGCTCGCTGTACCAGTACCTGCCCGACCGGGACGCGATCATCGACGCGCTGGCCGCGACGTACTTCGCTCAACTCGAAGCGGTGATGGAGGAGTTCGTGCGCAGCGCGGCGACCGAGCGCTGGTCCGACCCGGTCGGCGTGCTGATCGACACCTACGCCGGGCTCTACCGCACCGAACAGGGCTTCAGGGCCCTGTGGTTCGGCAGCGGTCTGACCGACCGGACCCGGGCGGCGGACCGGGAGCACAAGCGCCGGATGGCCGACGGAGTGCACCGGGTGCTGCTCGCGCTCGGCATCGCCGACGACACGGAGGGGCTCGGCCACGCCTGCCATGCCGCCGTCCTCGCCGCCGACGCGCTCGCCCAGGAGGCCTTCCGCCGCGACGCCGAGGGCGACGCCGCCCTCCTCGGCGAGGCGAAGGTGATGCTGCGCGGCTACCTCACGGCCCTCGCCGGGAGGCACGGGCGACGGGACGGCGGTGCGGTGGGCAACGCTCCGCTCAGCGGGCCCGTTCCCAGACCGGCTGGACGCCCGGAGTCAGCGCCGTGAAGTCGGG
This sequence comes from Streptomyces sp. NPDC001980, assembly GCF_040296885.1. Classification (NCBI taxonomy): domain Bacteria; kingdom Bacillati; phylum Actinomycetota; class Actinomycetes; order Kitasatosporales; family Streptomycetaceae; genus Streptomyces; species Streptomyces sp. NPDC001980. Next base: position 155,688 of record NZ_JBEOYD010000014.1, read on the forward strand.
CAGTTCGCGCAGGGCCTGCTCGGCGCCGCCCGGTGTGTAGACGGCGATGACGCGCAGCTGCCGCCAGCCGGTGTTGAAGGTGGAGTGCAGCGTGCCCCTGGGCACGTAGACGAAGTCCCCCGCCGTCACCGGGAACTCCCCCGAGTCACCGACGGTCTGGACGCCCTCGCCGTCGATGAAGTACAGCACCTCGTCGGAGTTCGGGTGGGTGTGCAGGTCGTGCCCCTTGGTGGGGTTGATGATCACCTCACCCGCGGTGAGGGGCGCCCCGGGGAACAGACCGGCGCTCACTCCCCACTTGATGCTTCCCCAGTCGAAGACCTCGGTCGGCAGTTCGGCGGGCACGGTACGGGTCCTCGGCTCGAATTCGCTCACGGTTGCTCTCCTCGTCCTCATCCTCGTCCTCATCCTCGTTCTCGTTCTCGTTCTCGTTCTCGTTCTCACCAGATTCATCGGATTCTTCGGATTCTTCGGATTCACCGGAAGGTGATGGACTTGAAGTCCTCGGTCTGCCGTCGGATGCCGGTCTCCGTGGGCAGGCGTTCGATCGAGCTCGCGCCGAAGAAGCCCACGACTCCGTCCGTCCGTGCGAGGACGTACTGGGCGTCCGCGGGTTCCGCGATGGGGCCGCCGTGGCAGAGCACGAGGATGTCGGGGTTGACCGCGACCGCGGCGTCCCGCATCGCCTGGACTCGCTCCACGCACTCGTCGAGGGTGAGCGCGGTGTGTGCGCCGATGGTGCCCTTGGTGGTCAGGCCCATGTGCGGGACCAGGACGTCGGCGCCGGCCTCGGCCATGGCGGCGGCCTGGCCGGCGTCGAACACGTACGGCGCGGTCAGCAGGCCGCGTTCGTGTGCGGCCGCGATCATCTCGACCTCCAGGCCGAAGCCCATCCCGGTCTCCTCCAGGTTCTGGCGGAAGACACCGTCGATGAGCCCGACGGTGGGGAAGTTCTGCACACCGGTGAACCCGGCCTCCCCGACCTGGTCGAGGAAGCGGCCCATCACCCGGAACGGGTCTGTTCCGTTGACACCCGCGAGCACGGGGGTGTCCTTGACCACCGGGAGCACCTCGTCCGCCATCTCCATGACGATGGCGTTCGCGTCGCCGTAGGCCAGCAGGCCCGCGAGGGATCCCCGGCCGGCCATCCGGTACCGCCCCGAGTTGTAGATGATGAGCAGGTCGATGCCGCCCGCTTCGGCGGACTTCGCGGAGAGGCCGGTGCCGGCACCGCCGCCGATGATCGGCCGGCCTGCCGCCACGGTCTTCCGCAGCCGTTCGAGTGCCGTGCTCCGGTCCATGGTCGCGTTCCTTTCCATCCGCCCGCGGGTGCGCGTCCGCGTCCGCCCACGGGTGCGAGTCGGGGTCCTCACCGGTCAGAGCTGATCAGCCGGTGCAACTGCCGGGCGGCGTCGCGCCCGAACCCCGGGTCGTTGATGTGCCGGTCCACCTCGATGATCTCGGCCGGCGACCCGGTGAGCGCGCCGCGCAGCGCCGCGAAGAGCTCCGCGTCCGCCGCCGCGTCGCGGAACGGGCCGTCCTCCGTGTCGATGCCGCTCACCCCGCGCAGCGGGAGGACCACCGCGACCGGCCCGTGGGCGCGGGACAGCTTCGTGCCGATCCGCCGCCCGAGTTCGGCGTTCTCCTCCGGGGTGGTCCGCATCAGCGTGACCGTCGGGTTGTGGACCAGGAAGCTCCGGTCGTCGAACCCGGCGGGGACGGTCTCCCGCGGCCCGAAGTTGACCATGTCGAGCGCACCGACCGAGACGACCTGCGGGATGCCCCGCTCGCCGGCCGCCTCCAGCCGGTGCGGGCCCGCGCTCAGCACCCCGCCCACCAGGTCGTCGGCGAGTTCCGTGGTGGTGAGGTCCAGCACTCCGGCGAGCCGGCCGTCGCGGGCGAGTTTCTCCAGCGCACGGCCGCCGGCGCCGGTGGCGTGGAAGACGAGCGGTTCGTAGCCGAGTCCGGCGAGTTCCGCCCGTGCCTCGTCGGCGGCCGGCGTGGTCAGGCCGAACATCGTCACGCCGACCAGGGGCCGCTGCTCGCCGGCCGGTGCGGTGCGGCGGGCTTCCTGCGCCCCGGCCATGGCGGCGATCGCGGCGGCGGCGTTGCCGAAGACCTGTCCGGAGACGGAGTTGATCCCGGCGACGTCCACCACCGAGTGCATGAGCGTCACGTCGCTCTCGCCGACGTACGGCGAGACATCGCCCGAGGCCATTGTGGAGACGAGCAGCTTCGGCACCCCGACCGGCAGGGCGCGCATCGCCCGGGACGCGACCGACGAACCGCCGGAACCGCCGACGGCGAGCACACCGTCCAGCCGGCCCTCCGCGTACAGCGCGAGGACCACCGAGGCGGCGCCGGAGGCCATCGCCGCCATGGCCGCGCCCCGGTCACCGCCCTCCCGCAGCGCCGTGAGATCGGCGTCGCCCGCCCGGGCGACCGCCGCGGCGGTGACGTCCGCGGGGTACTCCGAGAACACGCCGACGTCGACGGTGACGGTGCTCGCCCCGTGGGCGCGCACCCGGTCGGCGATCCAGGCGTACTCCTCGCCCTTGGTGTCCATCGTGCCGATGAGAACGACCGTGGCCATCGTGCGTGCCTCCTGCTCTTCTTCGAGCCCTGTGCCAGGAATTGTGGCGGGGTGGGAGCCTGGTGACTGGTCCACTTGAGGCCGAGTGGACCAAGGCGGGCCGAGCAAGGCTGACCGAGGCCGAGTGGTCCGAGCCGGAAGGCGGGCGGTCGATGCGGACGGACGAGGACGCCGAGCGGGTGGCGCGGCTGCTCGGTGTGTGGCGCGGCGAGGCGTCCGTGAGTGTTCCGCTCCGGGACGCGCTCGCCGAGCTGATCGACGGCTCGTACCTGCCCGCCGGGTGGCGCATGCCCGGCCAGCGCGCGCTGGCGGCCGCGCTCGGCGTGGCCAGGGGCACGGTCGCGCGGGCGTACGCCGAGCTCATGGCGAGCGGCCGCCTGACCGCGGCGCGGGGGTCGGGCACCTACGTCCGGGGTGCCGTCGGCCTCGTCCGGCCGGACGGGGGACGGCTGACCTCGTTCGGCGGCGGACAGGTGGTCGTCGATCTCTCCTCGGGGGCGCTGCCCGGCTCCGAACTGGTCGCGGAGGTCATGCCGGAGGTCGGCAGGCAGCTGCGCAGGCACCACCTCCAGGGGACGGGCTATCACCCCGCGGGGCTGCCGGAGCTGCGGGCCGCGCTCGCCGCCCGCATCACGGCGCAGGGTCTGCCCACGCGGACGGACCAGGTCCTGGTGACCGCCGGTTCCCAGCAGGCCGTCTGGCTGATCGCGACAGCCCTCGCCGGGCCGGGCACCCTCACACTCGTCGAGGACCCCAGCTACCGAGGCGCCCTGGAAGCCTTCGCGGGGGCGGGCGGCCGGGTACGGGGCGTCCCCTTCACCCCGGTCGGCGCGGACCTGAACCTTCTCGAATCCGCCGCCGCCGACGCGGACCTCCTGTACGTGCAGACCGCGCTGCACAACCCGACCGGCGTCCACATGCCGGAGCCGCAGCGCAGGGGCCTCGCCGACCTCGCGGCCCGGCACGGCGCCGTCGTGGTCGACGACCAGTCGCAGGCGGAGCTCGGCTGGTTCCGGTCCGACCCGCTGCCGGGGCTGGAGCGGATGGCCGACCCGGAACGCCTGCTGATCGTGGGCACGCTGTCCAAGCTGTTCTGGGGCGGGCTCCGGGTCGGCTGGGTGCGCGGGCCCCGGGAGATCGTCGGACGGCTCGCGGCGCTGCGCGGCGGCATCGACCTCGGCGGGCCGGTCGCCGACCAGCTGGCGGCACTCCTCCTGCTGCCCCGGGCGGACCGGCAGCGCATGCTGCGCCGCGAGTTCCTGGCACAGCAGTTCGCGGTGACCGAAGAGGTGCTCCGTACGGTGCTGCCGCACTGGCGGTGGAGCACGCCCGTCGGCGGATCGGGTCTGTGGACCGACACCGGCCAGGACGCCGTGGCCCTCGCCCAGCACGCCCTGGCCCGCGGCATCCGGCTCACCGCCGGCCCGGCCTTCTCTCCGCACGGCGGGCACCGCACCTTCGTACGACTGCCGGTCTGGCACCCGCAGTCCCGGTTCGCCACCGCGGCCGAACTCCTCGCCGGCCTCCAGGCCACCCACGCTCCGTGACGGGCACCGCGCCCGCGCCCTCCTGCCCACCTCCCTTGTCCCAGCCCCGACCCTCACCTAGCCCGAATTTGTGCCGCTAATAAACAAAACTCGGACGCACAACGCCGTGCCCGGCAACGCCCTCACCCGACTCCGCATCGCCCTGACCGTCTTCTTCGCCATGGACGGCTTCATCTTCGCCGGATGAGCCGTCCGTATCCCGGCCAGCGGCAAACACAAAGACTTTGACGACCTCACACCGGGCACCGTCACTTGCGGCACCCACACCACTGACCCGAAGGGCTGGCCAGGCGAGGGCGGCGGTGGAGTCATGCGCCGCCACCCCGGTTTTCGTCGATCGGGGCCGAGTCCGGCCGGAGGCCGGTGACCTCGGTGGCCCAGTGGATGGTTCCGCCGAGTTGCACCAGGCGGTCGCGCAGGATCTGCTCGAACTTCGGCCGGGAGAGCCAGACCGGCGGGTAGGGGGCGTCGGGGGTGGGCGTCCCGCCGGCGAGTTCCACGGCCTCGGAGGCCACCCGGTCGCGGTCGTAGTGGCGGGTGAGGATGTTCGTCGCCCCCTGCACCAGGACGCGTTCGATGATGCCGAGGTCGTCGGCGACCTCAAGTGCGCGGGGCTGGACGGTCTTGGCTCGCGAGGCGGTGCTCGGGGTCGCGGACCGCTCGACAAGGCGGAAGCCGACCCCGCGCCGGGCCAGGTCGCAGGCCAGGGCCAGGCCGACGGGGCCTGCACCGGTGATCAGGACGTCGGTCGTGGTCGTGTGCACAGCGTTGGGCGTGGGCTCGTTCACGGTATTGCTCCAGCTGCGGACCCTGCCCAACCGCGGGCAGCTCTACGAGCAGGCCATCCAGGACGCCGGAGTGGCACTGGACCGGCCTGCCATGACGATCCTCGTCATCCTGGACGCCGCCGAACACCCGCTGCGGGTCGGCGAGATCGCCGCCCGCATGCAGGTCGTCGGGCCCCACGTCACCCGCCACCTCAACAGCCTGGAAAAGCGGGCGATCATCAAGCGCGTTCCCGACCCCGACGACCAAAGAGCCCGCCTGATCGCCCTGACATCCTCCGGGCAGCGACTCGTCGACGGCTACACCGCCATCGTCAACGGCTGGTTCAACGCAGCGCTGGCCCAGTGGTCCGCCCACGACCGCACCGAGCTCATGCGCCTGCTCACCCGCCTGACCAGCGACCTGACCACCCGATTCGACGCCGTCGCCACCGGCGGCACTCCGGCCGAGGGCGACGACTGACCAGGGCACCGCGCCCCCCGACGCTCTTTTGCCAGCCGGTGAACGGCGCGAGCACCACCGAGGGTTGCGAAGGCGAGGACTCACACCATGGGGCAGTGGGTTCACCGCCGATGCGGGCGGTGGTCGCGGCGTACGCTCGGTTGTCAGCGACGATGTGACGTGCCCGCGACCAGAGCCAACCGAAGTACTGACGTTGGACTGGCACGGTCGGCTCGAGCAACAGGGGTGGGTAGGGATGCGGCGACAGCTGTCTACTCCCCCGCGGCAGCCGCCGCCGTTGACAGGCTCAGCTGCAGCTTCTGGGCAGCCTCGAGGTACTTGCTCGTCCAGACCATGCGCATGGTATTGGCCTGCGTGTCTCCCGCCCGGAGCAGCTCGCGGTACACCGACTCGACAAGACGACGGTCTCCGACCGGGCCCCCATTGACTGGGACGGCCGTACATGAATGCCGCTCAATGCCCGCTGAAAGAACACGGTAGGACGCGGCGACGCCCTCGGCAGCGCGCGTCAGTTCGAGCCGCGCACGGCTTCCATCAGTGTTCAGTCGTGCCTCGCCTGCCCGGCGCCACAGCTCCTGCAGTGCGTTGGCCATAAGTCTTAGCCTGGCGACACCGTTCACCATCGTCGTCATGGCCGCCAGCGACACCGGCTTGGAGCCACGCTCGGCGAGATAGGTGCGGAAGGAATCATCGAGTCGGCGCAAAGCGGCTGCGGCTTGTCGCTCTTCCTCCGTCGGCGGGGACCGGTCCACGTCCACCTCGCCGGGCCGGCCGACGCCGTATTCCACTACACCCTGCAGGTATGCGGCACAGTCGGTGCAAGACTCGGCCAGGGCTTTGCCCACAGCCGCCGTTGCACCACGCGGCCAGAGGCACAGCGCCACGAGCAGACTCACCACACAGCCGAGCGCAACGTCCTGAAGCCGCAGCAGTGCAATGTGCCAGTCCTGATCCTGGCCGATGCTGAATACCACCACGAGCGCGACCGTGAACGCCGCCTGTCCGGCCGCGAAGGAGATCACAGTCGGAGCGATGCCCATGGCCACGATCGCCACGGGTAGCACGAACCACAGCACCGCGTTGTGATGTCCGATCAGCTGCAGCAGCGCAGCTCCCAAGACCGATCCCACCACTGTTCCGGCGACTGCTCGCACGGCATTCTGGCCGGTGTTCAGGGCGTTCGAGCGCAACGCCGACAGTGTGCCGAGCAGAATCCAGAACGCGTGTTGCAGGCTTGTGATGTTCGCCAGTGTGACGGCGATACCAAGGCCGACTGCGGCACGCAGGCTGTTGCGCAGCCACACCGACGAGAAGCTCAGATGTGATCCCAGGCGGGCTCGCGCCGAGGAGATCGGTCCGCCGAACGCATCAGGTTCCCGCCCGAGGAGCCGCTCGGACCACCCGCGTCGCTCGGCTGCCGCGGCCATCTGAACGTTGAGGGCGATCTGTGTGGCCGCAAAACCGAGTTCCTTGGCCCGGAATCCGGCTTCCAGTCTGGTGAGGACCGCGGGAGCCCCCGCACCGAATCCGTCGCTCGTCACGTTGCGTGGAAGCCACGCTGCGGGACTCGCGATCAGTGTGTCCATGGCAGCACGCAGCAGGAGGGTGCGTGCTCGGATCGGCTCCAGGACGCCGTGAGGGTCCTCAAGTGATGCGGCGGCGCTGTCGAGGAGATCCGCCACTGCGCGACGCACCGCGCAGACTTCCGTTTGACGGTTCAGTGACGGGTCGTACGCGGGCAAGCTGTCGGCAGCCAGATCGCTGAGCCACATGAGTTCGTCGACCAGCCTCACCAGCGCGCGTGAACTCGCCGATAGACCCGTTGGCCGGTACGGTGCGTGGTCGAATGCATGACGCAAATCCTGCGCAGCCGAACCTGCCTGCTCGGCGATGAGTACGCGTGTCGCAGCGCTTGGCGCATCAATATCATCCGCCGACTCTGCAGCCTCGTCGCGCAGGCGGACAGCGGTGGTCCTGCACACGCGGGCCGCGGGCGCGCTGAGCGGGTCGGTCGAGGCACGCGGCCACAGCAGCCAGACAGCGAGCATCGAGCCACCGGAGGCGAGCCCCACTCCGATCAACCGATCGGTCAGCTGAGAATAGGGTACCGGCGAGGTCACAGGGATCACGAAAGCGAGCAGCAGAGCTGTCGAGCAGCTCGCGATCACGGAACTCACCACTCCTGACAGCAGGATGAGGAACGCGACCACCACGGTCCCGGCCACGGCCAACCACGTAACGCGGGCAGTGAACGTGCCGAGGCTCACGAGAGACGCCCAAGCAACCGCCAGTCCAAAGTGCATGCAAAGTCGTTGGGCCATGGGTCCGGTGAACTCGACGAAGAGCAGCATGGAGAAGCAGCCGAACGCCGCGTAATAGGCGGTTGTTGACGAATGGAATACCTGCATGCTCAGGGTGAACAGGGCCGAAGCGGCGACAGAGGCTCGAACAGCGCGTCGGGTAGCTGCGAATCCGGGGTCGCGCGAGCGCAACCAGGCTGACGCCGCAAAGCCCGCCTCACGGACTCGATTACGCATGGGTTCGGGTGCTTCCTCGGTGTTGTGCCGGATATTCTCCAAAGCGAGGAGTGGATACCACCAAGATTACGGGCCGCCGCTGGACATCACCTGTGAATGGCCGCCGCCGCGGACGTGCGCCGCCGGGTTGCGCGTGCAGAGGAACGGGCTGCCTCGGAACTCCTGGCCGCCGAGCGGATCCACACCCGGCTCTCTGGCGCGCCGCCCACGGCTTCCGCATTCCCGGCGAACGCTGCTGCCGAACGGCCGAACATCATCAGCGAACGCAACACGATCGAGGCGCACGAGCCGCCGAGGTTACCTGCGTCCCTTCCCTGCCCAATTCCTCGGCGGACGCCGCAGTCGGTACGAAGTCCGGGCACTCGGACCTGCCCCTGCCGACTTGCGGTTCATATCAGATCAGTGAGCCTCTTTCATCCTGTCCCGGCCGGGTGAAAGAGGTTCACTGAGCGATAAACACCGTTGCTGTCCATCGGCAGTAGGCCACTCTCGCGTCTTTCGTTCATCCGCACATGCCAGTCCGATCGGGGCCAGGGTCGGCCACCGCGCCGGCGTTCCGGGTCGCACGGGCCGCCGCAACCTCAACCAGCGCATCGTCCGGCTCGGGGAACGCGCGGGCGCTGAGCCTGTGCTGGGCGCGGATCTGCCGCTCGACTGCCACCGTGATCGCCGGGTCGGTGTATCGAACGGGTGCGATGGACCGACGCTCGGCAAGCGCCTCCCTGGAGCCGGGCGGGGCCACCTGCTGGTGGGCGGTGAGGGCGCCGTGGCAGCCGTCGCTGGCCAATTCTCTGCTGATCACCTCATCACCTCATCGGCGGTCGCGTCCGATGTCCACGGCGACGCCGAGGCTTCACTCCAGCGATCTCGCCCGCGGGCGCGCCTCCGGTTGACCGCGGCCGTCAGGTCGCAGGCGAAAGCGCCGGCCCTCCCACCGGGCACCCCGGCGGGTGTGGATCGTGGTCGCCCGGTACGTGACGCCCCGCCACGGTCGCCCTCCGGGCCCGGTCGCAGGTGAGGCTCGGGGCGGCCTCCGAGCCCGGCCACTGTCGGACCGTTGCGTCGCCGCAGCTCGGCTGGCGCCGCCCCGCCGTTCACGGACCCCTCCGGGTGCCCGGGCCACGGGCTGTCGTCGTAGGATCGCGGCAGGTGAGCCGGGAAGTCTGGTCGGCGCTTTTGTCGGTCTGTCCCGGAGGCGCTGGTGCAATCTTCCCTGTCGTGCTGCTCTGCCGAACGCAGCAGACCACTCGGGTGCGGGTTCTGATGCGCGGCGGCGCATAGCGGGTATCTGCAGTTCATCCGCCATGAGCGACTGGTCAGGATCGCCGCCGACGCCGACGCCGTCATCCACCTGCCCTACCGGCCGGGGCACTTCCTGGTCGAGGGGCATCCGCTGGCCGCCGTGTGGCCGGCCGAGGCCGCGGCCCAGGTGGAACAGGAGCTCGTCCGAGGGCAGGTCACAGGCCCCTACCGGACACTGGCCCAGGACGTCTCGTTCGGCGTGGACCAGCTGGTCGAGATCGCCATCCGCGCACTGTCCCCGGCGGTCAACGACACCTTCACCGCCATGACCTGCATCGACTAACTCGGCGACTGCCTGTGCCGCATCACCACGGGCTGGCACCCGCGCCGGGTGAGGCGTGACCCGAACGGATGGGTGCGGCTGATCGCCTACCAGGCCGACTACGAGCGACTCATCGCGCGGTCCCACAGCGACAAGACGTTGCCGTCAACAGCTCAGTGAAGACACCTCGCGCGCTCGGTCCACGCAGGGAGATCCATGGCGATCATTGCGAACTCGCGCTCACGCAGCTCGACGGAGACAGAGACGAGCGGGCACGCCGACCGGCCCCTCTCGTCGCCCCACACCCGGCGCTGCCGACCTGGCCGACAGCCTTGCCCCATCCGCACACTCCCCCTAGCCTGGTTTTGTGCCGCCAATAAACAAATCCCGAACGCGCAACACCGTGCCGGGCGACAGCAGCACTGACCTCACCCGACTCCGCATCGCCCTCACCGTCTTCTTCGCTCTGGACGGCTTCATCTTCGCCGGTTGGGTCGTACGCATCCCGGCCATCAAGCAGCAGACAGGCGCCTCGACCTCCGGCCTTGGCCTTGCCCTCCTCGGTGTGTCCGCCGGAGCCGTCGTCACGATGATGCTCACCGGGCGCCTCTGCCGCCGCTACGGCGCTCACCCCGTCACCGTGATCTGCAGCATCCTGCTCTCCCTCAGCATCGCACTACCGCCGCTCACGCATTCGGCACTCGCGCTGGGCGCCGTACTCCTGATCTTCGGCGGCGCCTACGGCGGCATAAACGTCGCGTTCAACAGCGCCGCGGTCGACCTGGTACGAGCCCTCCGGCGCCCGATCATGCCCAGCTTCCACGCCGCCTTCAGCCTGGGCGGCATGCTCGGCTCCGGTCTGGGCTCACTGATCGCCGGCGTGCTGACCCCCACGCAGCACCTGCTCTGCCTCACCGGCGTCGGCCTTGTGGTCACCCTTCTCGCGGGCCGCCCCCTTCTTCGCACTCCCCCGCCGACCCCACCCGAGGACGACGCACCGCAGGGCACGTCCGCACCGCGCCGCCTGGCACCAGGCACCCGGCTGCTCGTCGTCACGTTCGGTCTGATCGCCCTGTGCACGGCCTACGGCGAGGGGGCCATGGCGGACTGGAGCGCTCTGCACCTGGAGCAGGACCTGGGCGCCGCACCCGGCGCGGCCGCCATCGGCTTCTCCTGTTTCGCGCTCGCCATGACCGTCGGCCGGCTCAGCGGGACAAAGCTGCTCGAGGTCCTCGGCCAGACGCGCACCCTGGTCTTCGGCGGCATGACCGCCGCGACCGGCATGCTGCTCGGCGCGCTCGCCCCGGCCCTGTGGGCGGCCCTCCTCGGATTCGCGATCACCGGCCTCGGCCTCGCCAACCTCTTCCCCGTCGCCGTCGAACGCGCGGGCAGACTGGCCGGCCCCGAGGGCGTCGCCATCGCCTCCACCTTCGGCTACGGCGGCATGCTCCTGGGACCGCCCGCCATCGGCTTCATGGCGGACTGGCTCTCCCTCCCCACCGCCCTCACCACCGTCGCCGCCCTGGCCGCCACCGCCGCGGCCATCGCGCTGCTCACCCGGCGCACGGCAGGGCACTGACCGAGATCCCCGACGGCAGGGCGCGGGCCGAAGTCTCCGCCCGGCCCGGGACGGCCCGACGACGCCCCCTCAGTCCAGCAACCCCGGCTCCCGCACCGACTCCAGTACCCCGGCCAGTCTCGCCGTGTCGGCGTCCGTCCACCCGGGTGGGCTCGTGATCTCCGCCCACGCGCTCGTCGGCAGGGTTCCGTACCGGTGGCCGAAGCCGTTCGGCACGCTGTCGGCGCCGGCCAGGTCGCAGGCCACCTGCCAGAACGTCAGCAGCGGATACCACTGCATCGCCGCCGAGACGTCCCGGGCGCGTGGCCGGTCCAGCCAGTCCGGTCGGTGGAAGGCGAGGTCGGGCGACCACCAGACGACCGGGTCGGAGCCGTTCTGGAGGTAGACCGCGCGGGGCTCGCCCCAGGGCGCGGCCGGGATGCCGTAGTCCGCCGGTACCTGTGCGAAGCGCACATGCGCCCCGTCGGCGACCACCGGCCGCCACTCGGGGCTGCCCGGCTGCCGTTGCGCGGTGACGGACTTCCACAGCGGGTTGTCGTAGGTCGGCCCGACGAACAGGGCGCCGCCGGTCTGCGCGACGAGCGTGGACAGGGAGCCGTTCAGGGCGGACTCCATGGAGAAGGAGCCGAGGCTCTCGCCGTAGACGAGCAGCCGGGGGCGGGAGCCGGCGGGGAGGGTCCGCCACTTGGCGTAGACGGCGTCGAAGAGGGCTCGTCCGGTGGCGGCGGCCTCGTCCTCGGTGAGCGCGGAGACCCAGCTGGGGAGGTAGGAGTACTGCATGGCGACCTGCGCGGTGTCGCCGCCCCACATGTACTCCAGGGGTTTGCTGCCCTGGTCGTTGATCCAGCCGGTGCCGGTGGTGCCCATGACGGCGAGGATCCTGCGGGAGAAACCGCCGGTGCGTTCGAGTTCGCGTACGGCGAGGGCGGCGCGTTCGTCGAGGGTGTCGGCGGAGCGCAGGCCGACGTAGACCCGTACCGGATCGTCGGCAGGGCGGCCGGTGAAGGCGGCGATGTCGGCGCGGGGCGTGGCCGTGCCGACGAAGTCGCGGCCCTTGGCGCCGAGCGTGTCCCAGTGCGCGGCGGAGTCGGGGCTGCCGGAGAGGGTGGGCAGGCCGGGCTGGTGGACGCCCTCGGTGGTGCCCTGGTCGGCGAGGGACGCGCCGCTCTCGATCGCGTCCAGCGCGGCGCGCAGCAGGAAGCCCTGGACGACTCCGACGATCACGAAGGCGGCCAGGACGACCCCGGTGGCGTAGGCGGCGGGGCGCGGGACGAGGGCGTCGAACGCGTGGACGGCGAGGCGGGTGCCGAGCCGTACCGTTCGGGCGACCAGGAGCAGCAGGGCCGCGACGAGCGCGGCCACGACCGGGACCAGCGCCCACTGCCACCAGACGATGTGCGGGGGCAGGGTCACCGCCCGGCGGACCTGGCCCTCCCAGCGGACGCTCCAGGCGGTGACGGTGACCACCGCGGCGGCGCCGAGCACGCCCAGGACGGTCCAGAGAGTACGGCGGACCCGCGGGCGGATGCGGGCGCCGGCCCAGCGGAGCAGCAGCCGGGCAAGGGTCTCCAGTACGGCTCCGACGGCGTAGCCGACGGCCGCCGACACGCCGGCCGCGAGTCCCTGCAGCCACCAGGCCCGCGGGAGCAGGGACGGGGTGAGGGACAGGCAGTAGCACAGGACCGCCACCGCGATCCCGCCCCAGCAGGGCCGCCGCCGGACCACCCGGTCGGGGCCCAGATGCCGGCGCACCCGTTCCGCCGTCCGCCGGGTCCAGTCCTTCGTACGATTCAGAGCCCTGCCCGCACCACTCACTTCGCCACCTCGGGACCACGATCGGCCACCGCACCCGCCACCGCATCCGGAAGATCCTTCCGGGCCGCTCCCCCCTCCGGGAAAAGGTGCGGAGCGGCACGTGGTGTCCCATCGTGGTGGGCATGGCCCAGGTCCGGACGACCGAGCACGCCACCCCGTTCGCCGGCGTGGTCGTGCCGGAGCCGGGCGTGGTCGGCGGCTGCGACCACGCCATCCGGACCGACACCCTGGTGCGGAAGGCGGGTACCGAGGTCGTCACCGTCGTCGGCGCCGCGCCGGGCCGGGGCCGTGGCGGCGGGCACCGCACGACCTGCCTGCTGCGTCGCGACCCGGCCGGGTTCTGACCCCCCGCCCGCCATGCCGCTCTCCCGACTCCCCACCCGTATCGCCGTGGCGGCGGTGGTGGCCGTGCTGGTGCTGGCGAACCTTCTGGACAACCGCTGGGCCGGGTCCTGGATCCTGCTCACCGCGGTCCTCACCTCGGCCGTCCTGGTGGGGCTGCTGTTCTGGGCCGGGGGCAGTTGGCCGGAGCTGGGGCTGGGGCGGAACACCCTTGCGGACGGCGTGCGCTGGGCGGTGGCTCTGATCGGGATCGTCGCGGCGGTCTATCTGTGCGCGGCCCTGCTGCCGGTCACCCGCGGGCTGTTCGCGGACCAGCGGACGGACACGTTGAGCGGTTCGGAGGTCGCCTTCAAGGCGCTGGTCGCGGTGCCGGTGGGGACGGTGCTGCTGGAGGAGACCGCCTTCCGCGGGGTGCTGTTCGCCCTGCTGTGCCGCCTGCGCACGGCCACGACGGCCGCCGTCCTCTCCTCCGTGCTCTTCGGCCTCTGGCACATCCTCCCCTCGCTGAACCTCAACAAGGACAAGCCGACGCTGGGTTCGCTCTTCGGCCACTCGGTCGCCGGGGCGGTCCTGGTGGACGTCGGCGCCGTACTGTTCACGGCCATGGCCGGCTGTCTGCTGTGCTGGCTGCGCGATCGCAGCGGCTCCCTGCTGGCACCGATGGGCCTGCACTGGGCGGTCAACGCACTCGGGTACGCGGTGGGGTTCCTGCTGCGCTAGCGGCAGGAACAGTGCCGTATCCGGCAGACTCGCGGGATGGAGACTGCTGAGTTTCTCGAGATTCTCGACCGGGAGGGCCGGTTGCTGGCCGCGGCCGCCACGGACGCGGGGCTCGACGCCCCGGTGCCCGCCTGCCCGGACTGGCAGGTGCGCGACCTGCTGCGGCACACCGGCACCATCCACCGGTGGGCCGCCGGTGTCGTCGCCGACGCCGAGACCTCGCCCCGCCCCATCCCGGACCCGCCGGGACTCGACGGCCCCGAGCTGACCGCCTGGTACCGGGAGGGCCACCGCCGGCTCGTCGACACCCTGGGCGACGCACCGCAGGACGTCACGTGCTGGATCTTCCACCCCGCCCCCGTCCCCTCACCGCTGGCCTTCTGGCTCCGCCGGCAGGCCCATGAGACGACCGTCCACCGGTACGACGCCGAGGCGGCGCGGGGCGGCCCGGCAGCCCCGGTCGGCACCGGCTTCGCGGTCGACGGCATCGACGAACTGCTGCGCGGCTTCCACGCCCGCGCACGCAGCCGGGTCCGCAGCGAGCAGCCGCGGGTGCTGGGGGTGCGCACGGTGGACACGGACGCGGCCTGGACCGTATGGCTGTCGGAGCGACCGCCGGTCACGGAACTCGGCGCACCCCAGGACGCGATGACCGAACTCGCCGGTCCCGCCGACCAGTTGTACCTGGCCCTGTGGAACCGGGTGCCGATGCCGAAGGTGAGCGGCGACCCGGAACTGGCCGACCTGTGGCTGACGAACTCCGGAATCTGACGCCGACCGGCCGGCGACGGCGAGCGGCCGGACCCGCCGGGCTCAGCCCGACTCGGCGGCCAGCATCCGGGTGAGCACCGCGCGCTGCACCGGCAGCACCTCGCCGTGCAGCGCGCGCCCCTTGCCGGTGAGCACCACCCGCACGCCGCGCCGGTCCTCCGGGCACATGGCCCGCTCGACCAGGCCGTCCTTCTCCAGGCGGGCGATCAGCCGGGACAGCGCGCTCTGGCTGAGGTGCACCCGCTCGGCGATCTCCTGCACCCGGAAGCTGCAGACGCCGTCCGCAGCCGGGCCGTCGGAGAGCAGGTCGAGGACCTCGAAGTCACTGCCGCACAGGCCGTGTCCGTGCAGGGCACGGTCGAGCTCGCACTGGGTGCGGGCGTGCAGCGTCAGGATGTCCCGCCATTGCTCCACGAGCGCCTGCTCGGGCTTCTTCGCCGCCATCGGGGCACCGTAGCAGAGAACCGAGATTATTGCATCGTAATTAAATGCGCTTGCATTCGATGCATGTGCATGTAGTGTCTGGGTCCATGACCTCTCCGCTCACCGCCCCCACTTCCGAGGGACGCTGGACACCCCGGCTCTGGGGCACGCTCCTGGTGCTCTGCGCCGCCATGTTCCTGGACGCGCTGGACGTGTCGATGGTCGGCGTCGCCCTGCCGTCCATCGGCTCCGACCTGCACCTGTCCACCTCGACGCTGCAATGGATCGTCAGCGGCTACATCCTCGGATACGGCGGCCTGCTGCTGCTCGGCGGCCGCACCGCGGACCTGCTCGGCCGGCGCCAGGTGTTCCTCGTGGCTCTCGGCGTCTTCGCGCTCGCCTCGCTCCTCGGCGGCCTCGTCGACTCGGGCCCGCTGCTGATCGCCAGCCGCTTCATCAAGGGCCTGAGCGCGGCCTTCACCGCACCGGCCGGCCTCTCGATCATCACCACCACGTTCCCGGAGGGCCCGCTGCGCAACCGCGCCCTCTCCATCTACACCACCTGCGCGGCCACCGGCTTCTCCATGGGCCTGGTGCTGTCCGGCCTGCTCACCGAGGCCAGCTGGCGCCTCACCATGCTGCTGCCCGCCCCCATCGCCCTGATCGCGCTCCTCGTCGGCCTCAAGCTGCTGCCGCGCAGCTCCCGCGAACGCGACCACAACGGCTACGACATCCCCGGCGCGATCCTCGGCACCGCCTCCATGCTGCTCCTGGTGTTCACCGTCGTGGAGGCACCGCAGGTGGGCTGGGCGTCGGCCCGTACCCTGCTCTCCTTCCTCGCGGTCGCCGTCCTGCTGACCGTCTTCGTCCAGGTCGAACGCCGTTCCCCCGGACCGCTCATCCGCCTCGGCGTGCTGCGCTCGGGCAACCAGGTCCGCGCCCAGCTCGGCGCGATCGCCTTCTTCGGCTCCTACGTCGGCTTCCAGTTCCTGACCACCCTCTACATGCAGTCCCTGCTCGGCTGGTCCGCGCTGCACACCGCGCTGGCCTTCCTGCCCGCGGGTGCGCTGGTGGCGGTGTCGTCGACCAAGGTCGGCGCGATCGTGGACCGCTTCGGCACCCCGCGGCTCATCGCGGCGGGCTTCGCGTTCATGGTCCTCGGCTACGCCCTGTTCCTCCGCGTCGACCTGAGCCCGGCCTACGCGGCGGCGATCCTGCCGTCGATGCTGCTGATCGGCGCGGCCTGCGCCCTGGTCTTCCCCTCCCTCAACATCCAGGCCACCAACGGCGTCGACGACCACGAGCAGGGCATGGTCTCCGGGCTCCTCAACACCTCGGTGCAGGTGGGCGGGGCGATCTTCCTGGCGATCGTCACGGCCGTGGTCACCGCGGGCGCGCCCGCCCACGCCACCCCGCAGGCGGTGCTCGACAGCTACCGCCCCGGCTTCCTGGTGGTCGCGGTCGTCGCCCTCGCCGGGCTGCTGATCACGCTCACGGGAGTGCGCGCACGGCGCCCGCAGCAGACCGTCGTGATCGCCAAGTCCACCTCCCTGGAGGCGGAGCGCGTGTCCGCACGCGACTGAACGGGGACGCCTCCGAACGTGTGCCCGGCGGGGCCTGTTGCCCCGCCGGGCACACGGCTGTGAGACTGCCGGGATGACGATGCACGGGGGACGGCGCAGTCAGGCCGAGCGGGACGCGATCACCGTCGAGATCGGGTACGCGCTCTGCAGCGCGGTGTTCGCGGCCGTGGTCGTCTTCGGGGCGGTGGCCGGTCCGGCGCTGCTGTTCGACCTGCCCCGCGGCCTGGAGCGCACGCTGCCCGTCGTGGGCGCGGTGCTCGCCGCCGTGCTGTTCCTCGGCCGGGTCGTCAGCGTGCTGGTCCGCTTCGGTCGTTCGTCTCAGCCCAGCCAGCCCGGTCGCACCAGCCCCGACTCGTAGGCCAGGACGACCAGTTGGGCGCGGTCGCGGGCGCCCAGTTTGGTCATCGTGCGGCTCACATGGGTCTTGGCGGTGAGCGGGCTGACGACCAGGCGGCGGGCGATCTCCTCGTTGGACAGGCCGATGCCGACCAGGGCCATCACCTCCCGCTCCCGCTCGGTGAGCCGGGCGAGCACGTCGGCCGCGGCCGGCTCCTTGGAACGGGCCGCGAACTCCGCGATCAGCCGCCGCGTCACCCCCGGCGACAGCAGCGCGTCCCCGGCCACCACCGCCCTGACCGCCCGCACCAGTTCGTCCGGCTCGGTGTCCTTGACCAGGAAGCCGGAGGCGCCGGAACGGATCGCCTCGAAGACGTACTCGTCGAGCTCGAACGTCGTCAGCATGACCACCCTGACGTCCGCCAGTTCCGGCTCACCGGTGACCCGGCGGGTCGCGGCCAGGCCGTCCAGACGCGGCATGCGGATGTCCATCAGGACGACGTCGGGGCGCAGTTCGCGCACCTTGTGCAGCGCCTCCTCGCCGTCCGCCGCCTCACCGGTCACCTCGATGTCCGGCTGCGCATCGAGCAACGCCCGGAAACCGGCCCGCACCAGCAACTGGTCGTCGGCGAGCAGCACCCGGATCATCGGTCCTCCCGGTCGTCCCGGTCGTTCAAGGGCAGTACGGCCAGCACCCGGAAGCCGCCGTCGGCGCGTGGTCCCGCCTCGATCGTGCCACCCAGGGCGGCCGCCCGCTCCCGCATCCCGGCCAGCCCGTTCCCGCTGCCGCCCGCGTCCGCCCCGGTCGCCGGACCGTCGTCGTCGATCCGCAACCGCAGCTCCCCTCCCCCGTGTTCGAGCCGCACGCGCGCGTGCCGCGAACCCGAGTGCCGTACGACATTGGTGAGTGCCTCCTGCACGATGCGGAAGGCGGCCAGGTCGGCGCCGGGCGCGAGACGCGGCGGCTCCCCCGTCACGTCCACGGTGAGGCCGGCGCTCGCCGCCTGTTCCACCAGTTCCGGCAGCCGCCCGAGACCGGGCGCGGGCGCCCGCGGCGCGTCTCCCGGGGCGCGCAGGGTGTCGAGCACCTGGCGCACCTCCCCGAGGGCCTCCTTGCTGGCCGCCTTGATGGTGGTGAGCGCCGACCTGGCCTGCTCGGGGTCGGAGTCGAGGAGCGCGAGCCCCATGCCCGCCTGGACGTTGATGACCGAGATGCTGTGCGCCAGGACGTCGTGCAGCTCCCGGGCGATCCGCAGCCGCTCCTCGTCCGCGCGCCGCCGGGCCGCCTGGGCCCGGTCGGCCCGCTCCTGCGCCCACTGCTCGCGCCGCAGCCGGACCAGCTCGGCCACCGAGACGATGATCAGCACCCAGGTGGCGATGATCACCTCCTGTCCGGGGTCGGTACCCGTGTCGCCCGGCGGCGGCAGCCACCGGTACAGCCAGAGCGAGACCAGCAGATGCCCGGCCCACAGCATCCCGAGGGCCGCCCAGGCGGCCTGGCGGTGCCCGGCGACGACGGCACTGAAGCAGGCCACGGCGACGGCCGCGAAGAGCGGCCCGTACGGGTAGCCGGCACCGAGGTAGACCAGGGCGAGCGCGGCCGTGCCGAACGCCACGGTCACCGGGTGCCGGTGCCGCCACAGCAGCAGGGCACAGGTGGCGAGGAGCAGCAGGCGGGCGTAGGCGTCGAGGTGCTCGCGGTGGGGCTGCGTGTGGGCGGCGAAGTTCGAGCCCACCAGCACGAGGATGGTGAGCAGCAGGGTGGAGCGCCAGGGCAGGCGGTGGCGGTGGGCGCCGGTGCCGGTGGCCGTGGCGGTGGCCGCGGCTTCCGGGTGGTTCCACCAAGGAGGGCCGTAGCGCCACCACTGCGCGGGGCCGCGCTCCCGTACCCGCTGCTCGTCCATGACCGCCACGCTAGACGCCCTCGCCTCGCGCGAGCGTCAGCCCGGCGAGGTGATCACGCGTACTCCCCCGGTAGTAGGCGGCAGGGCCGCCGGGCCTGGTCAGCGACTGGGCCGGCGGCCGGGTCAGCGGCCGGGTGTCAGCTCCGCCACCTCGGCGTCGAACAGCCGGTCCGGGGCGAAGCCCATGCCCGTGAAGTGGCCGGCGAGTTCGAGGGAGAGCACCCCGTGCATCCGGGTCCAGAAGGCCAGCGCCCGGCGCAGTACTCCCGGCGGCGCGGGGTGGTCGCCGGCCCACTCGCGGTGCTGCGAGAGGTGCGCGGTGAAACCGGCGGAGACCGGCGGCGGTGCCTCGGGCTCGGCCGCCGCACAGACGTCGAGCAGGGCCGCCATGATCTCCTGGGCGATGCCGGTGATGTCCTCGGGCGCGTGATAGCCGGGGACCGGCGTGCCGTAGACGAGGAAGTAGCGCTGGGGATCGTCGAGCGCCCAGCGGCGCAGGGCGTGGGCGAGGCCGCCGATACCGGCCCCGGAGTCGGCGGCGGCACGGAAGGTGTCGGCCAGGCTGCGGTAGGCGTCCCGGATCAGCTCGGTGATCAGCTCGTCGCGGCTGCCGAAGTAGCGGTAGAGGGCCGGGCCG
Organism: Streptomyces sp. NPDC001980; assembly: GCF_040296885.1. NCBI lineage: Bacteria > Bacillati > Actinomycetota > Actinomycetes > Kitasatosporales > Streptomycetaceae > Streptomyces > Streptomyces sp. NPDC001980. Next base: position 175,287 of record NZ_JBEOYD010000014.1, read on the forward strand.
CTCATGCCCAGTTCCTTGGCGATCGCGTTGAGGGACAGGCCCGACGCACCTGACTTGGCGATCTGCTCCCAGGCGCGCGCCTTGACTTCCGCTCGCACCTGGCTCCGGTACCGCTCGCGGGGGCTCACCGCGTCCGCGTCTGCCGCCATGGCCGTCACACTCCTCTCGCACGTCCTTGTTTCAAGCTATCACTTTTGAGAGTAGCTCTAACAGTCACGAGAACCCCATCCAACATGACTGCTTGACACTTCAGCGAGCACCAGTCATGTTTGTTATAGCTTCTAACGCAAGCGAGACCCACTCTCGCTTGCGAGCACATCTACGCACCGTCTACACGCGGAGGCCGTCGCCATGGGAATCGCAGAAACCGCCGGAGCTGCCGGAGCTGCCGGAAGCACCGGAAGCACTCAGCTCGTCGAGGTCGTCCTGCCGGGCGTCGTGGAGCCGGAGGGCCTCCGCATCGAGCGCCGGGAGATCCCGGCCCCCGCCGCCGGCCAGATCGTCGTCCGCGTGGAGGCGACCGGTGTCTCCTTCGCGGAGCAGCAGATGCGCCGCGGCCGCTACTACGACCAGCCGCCCTTCCCCTTCGTCCCCGGCTACGACCTGGTCGGCACGGTGCTCACGGCCGGGGAGGGCGTCGCGCCCGGGCTCGTCGGCAAGCGGGTGGCGTCACTGGTGAAGGTCGGCGGCTGGGCCAGTCATGTCGTGCTCGACGCGGCCGACGCCGTGCAGGTGCCCGCCGGTGTCGGCGCGGCGGAGGCGGAGACGCTGGTCGTCAACGGCATCACGGCCTGGCAGATGCTGCACCGCAAGGCCAAGGTGCGCAGCGGTGGCACGATCCTGGTGCACGGCGCCAACGGCGGCGTCGGCACGGTGCTCGTCCAGCTCGCACGGGCGGCCGGCCTTCAGGTGATCGGCACGGCCTCCGCCCGTCACCACGCGGCGCTGCGGGAGCTGGGCGTGACCCCGGTCGACTACCGCGCCGAGGACGTCCCGGCCCGGGTCAGGGAACTGGCCCCCGACGGCGTCGACGCCGTCTTCGACCATCTCGGCGGCCGCAGCGTCATCGACTCCTGGCGGCTGCTCGCCCCGGGCGGCACCCTCGTCGCCTACGGCAGCGCCACCACCCGGGACGACTCCGGCTCCAAGCAGCTCCCCGTGCTGAAGATCCTCGGCCGGGTATGGCTGTGGAACGCGCTGCCCAACGGCCGGCACGCCTACTTCTTCAACGTCTGGGAGGGCCGCGCCCTCGGCAAGGACCGCTTCCGGGCCCGGCTGAGCGCCGACCTCACCCAGGTGTTCCAGGCCCTTCAGCGCGGCGAGGTCACCGCGCGCATCGCCGCCCGGCTGCCCCTCACCCAGGCCGCCGAGGCCCTGCGGCTCGCCGAGTCGGGGACGGTCGCGGGAAAGGTCGTACTGATCCCGGACAGCGGCGACGAAGCGTCGGCCGACTCGGCGCGGTGAGGACCGCCGGCTCAGCGGGCGCCAGGTCAGCGGCCGCCAGGTCAGCGGTCGCCGACTCGGCGGCGGTCGGCTCCGCGGCCGCCGCCCTTCGCGAAGGCACCGTCCTCCGCGAAGACACCGCTCCCCGCGAACGCGCCGTCGTCCGCGAAGGCCAGCCCGGCGAAGCGTTCGCCGATGCGGCGATGGGCGGCCGCGTCCGGGTGGAGCCCGTCGGGCAGCGGGAGTTCGGCGGCGTCGGCCTCGCCGTAGAGGGCGCGGCCGTCGAGATAGTGGAGGTGCGGGTCCTCGGCCGCACGCTGGGCGACGATCCGGGAGAGCTCGTCCCGGCTGACGTTCAGGGTGAGCTTGCCGCTCGCGCGCTCGGCCGGGTCGCCCGTGGCCGTGAAGGTGAGCCGGCCGGCGCCGAGGGCGCTCAGGTCCATGGCGGTGGGGCCCGGCGTGTCCTCGTGCATGGGGCACAGGATCGACGACACGACGAGCAACGGGGTGGTGGGATGCCCCTCGCGGACGGTGTCGAGGAAGCCGTGCACGGCGGGGCCGAAGGCGCGCAGCCGCATCAGGTCGCTGTTGACGACGTTGATGCCGAGCTTGAGGCTGATCAGGTCGGCGGGGGTGTCCCGGACGGCGCGGGCGGTGAACGGGTCGAGCAGGGCGCTGCCGCCCAGCCCCAGGTTGACCAGTTCCACACCGGCGAGCGCGGCCGCGAGCGCCGGCCAGATGGCGGTGGGGCTCGCGGCGTCGGAGCCGTGGCTGATCGAACTGCCGTGATGCAGCCAGACCTTGCGGCCCTGGTCGGGTGCGGCGGCGAGCGGGGCGTCGGTGCGCAGTGCGACCAGTTCAGTGGTCTCGTTGTGCGGCAGCCAGATCTCGACGACCTTCTCTCGCTCGGGCAGGCCGGTGAAACGAAGGGTGCCGACCGGTCCGGGACGCAGCTCCGTGCCCCCGGCGGTCATGTCGACGACCATGACCTTGCCGCCGGACACGCTGCCCTGGCCGGCCAGGGTGCCGTCGACGAGCAGGTCGTAGACGCCGTCCGGACGCGGTGGCGCGCCGATGTAGAGCCGCTTGGTGGGGAGGGTGTCCAGTTCCACGGCGGTGGCGCGGGTGCGGAACGCCAGTCGGACGCCGGAGGGCTGGGACTCGACCATGGCGAGCTGCGGGTCGGCGCACTGGGCGCGGGCCCGGGCCGGGAGCCGGTGCGGCAGGACGCCGTGCTCCGTGTACTCCAGGTCGAGGGCGCCGCGCAGGAGGTCGGCGGTGATCGGCGTGGTGATCCAGTGGGGGTCGATGTCCATGGCCTCTGCGTTCCGTCCGTGTTCCGTCGGTGCCTGTGTTCCGCCCGTGCCGCCCGTGTGCCGTACGAGGGGGTCAGGTCGGCGTGGGCCAGTTGCGCAGCAGCGCGTCGAGGGCGTCGAGGACGCGGGTCCAGGACTGCTGACTGTCGGGGGCGCTGTGACTGAAGCCGCCGCCCAGTTCCAGGTCGACGTAGCCGTGGAAGACGCTGCCGAGCATCCGGACGGCATGGGTCTCGTCCGGTTCGGGCAGGTCGTAGCCGCGCAGGATCGCCCGGGTCATCTGGGCGTGCCGGACGCCGGCACTGGCCGCCGCCGTCTCCGGGTCGAGGCGCAGCCGCGCCGCGGTGTAGCGGCCGGGGTGGGCGCGGGCGTAGTCGCGGTAGACGTCGGCGAACGCGACGAGGGCGTCCTTGCCGGCCCGTCCGGCCAGCGCGTCGGCGGCGCGGTCGGCGAGTTCCTCCAGCGCCAGCAGCGCGATCCTCGTCTTCAGGTCCTGGGAGCTCTTGACGTGCGAGTACAGGCTGGCGACCTTCACGTCGAACCGTCTGGCCAGCGCCGATACGGTCACCTGGTCGAAGCCGACCTCGTCGGCCAGCTCGGCTCCGGCCCGGACCAGCCGTTCCGTGCTCAGTCCCGCTCGCGCCACACCCGCTCCTCGCCTTCACCTCTTGCCTGAATCGATTATGCATTTGCCTAAAAGCTTTAGGCAAATTAGCGTGCGCCACATGAGACAGCTGACCGAACAAGAGATCCGTGCCGCGTTCGTGAACTGCACCAAGGGCGCGGCGAAGCGTCTGAACATCCCGCACGACCTGGACCAACGGCCGTGGGCCGACCTGGACTACTTCGGCTGGCGCGACCCCCAGGCGCCCGACCGCGCCTACCTGGTGACCGAACTGGACGACGGTCACGCGCGGGCGGTGGCGCTGCGCTGCCCGAGTCCCGCCTCCTGGCAGACCCGGCGCAGCATGTGCTCGATCTGCCTGACCACGCACACCGGAGGCGTCTCACTGATGGTCGCGGCCAAGGCGGGGAAGGCCGGGCAACAGGGCAACTCCGTGGGCGCCTACCTCTGCAGCGACCTCGCCTGTTCGCTGTACGTGCGGGGTAAGCGGGACGCCGGCGTGGGCGGGCGGATGCCGGAGTCGCTCACGCTGGAGGAGAAGGTACGGCGGACGGTCGGGAACCTCGCCGCGTTCCTGGAGAAGGTGACCGGGTGATGGCCGGGTGACCGAACGCCGTCAGGGGAAGACCAGCCCGACGCCGTGGGCGAGTTGCGCGGCCGCATGCCGGAAGAACCTCTCCCGTTCCGCTTCCTCCACGACCCCCTTGAACTGACCGAACAGCTCGAACCCCACCAGCCCGAACAGCTGGGCCCACGCCGCGGCCATGGCCACCGCCACCTCCGGCGGCAGGCCCGGCACCAGTTCGTCGGCCATCCGGCGGGCCTCGGGGGCGAGCTCGGCGGGCACGGGAGTGCGGGCCAGACCGAGCCCCTCGAACGCCTCGCGCAGGATCCCGATGAGGACGAGGGCGACCCGGGCCGCCGGCGGAATGGTCGTGTCCGGCGCCGAGTAACCGGGCACCGGCGAGCCGTAGATCAGCGCGTACTCGTGCGGGCGGGTCAGCGCCCAGCCGCGTACCGCCTCGCACACGACGACCCAGCGGTGCGCCGGGGCCGCCTCGGCGGCAGCGGCGTGGGCGGTCTCGGCGGCCTCGCCGAGGGAGTCGTAGGCGTCGATGATCAGCGCGGTGAGCAGGTCGTCGCGGCTCGGGAAGTAGCGGTAGAGCGCCGAGGAGACCATGCCGAGCTCGCGCGCCACGGCCCGCAGCGACAGCTTGGCCGCACCCTCGGCCGCGAGTTGCCTGCGCGCCTCGTCCTTGATGGCTGCGGTGACTTCCATCCTGGCTCGCGCGCGTGCGCCCTGTGGGGTGGTCATGGGGCGCAGTTTGCCACGCTTGCAGAGCAGTGCACACGTTTTGGAGCAGCGCACATGATTTGGATCGCTGGTCTCGCATCAGAGCGACGCTCACACACGAGTGCACCGCTCAAAAAAGAGAGCACCGCTCTTGCAATGGATCATCGATCTCCCCACACTGTACCTCAAGAGAGAGCACTGCTCTCCCAAACAAGTGGGGGTCACCATGTCGTCGTCCCAGCCGTACTACGCCGAGGCCAACCCGGTGGCCGTCCGCATGAACAGCCTCGTCGGCTGGCTCGCCCGGCACGGGATCAGCCTCGCGGGCAGCGCGGAGCTGTCCGTGCGCGGCCGCAAGAGCGGCAGGATGCAGCGCGTCCCGGTCAACCCGCACACGTACGACGGCACCCAGTACCTGGTCTCGGCGCGCGGCAACTCCCAGTGGGTGCGGAACATCCGCGTGGCCGGCGGCGGGGAGCTGCGCGTGGGGCGGAAGGTGCGGGAGTTCACCGTGGTGGAGCTTCCCGATGCCGAGAAGCTCCCGGTGCTGCGGGCCTACCTGGAGAGGTGGGGCTGGGAGGTGAAGCAGTACTTCCCCGGGGTGACGGCCAGGTCCTCCGACGACGAACTGGTCGCGGCCGGCGCCGATCACCCCGTCTTCCGGGTCACCGTCACGAAGTGACGGCTTCCTCGTCGGCCGGGTCCTCCGTCGGCGCGCTCTCCTTCGCCGCCGGCTCCGGGCCGAAGGCGGTGAGGGCGCGCTGGGCGAGCGGGTGGGAGCGGATGAGCTCGCCGAGGGAGGTGCGGCCCTGGGTGATCTCCTTGAACGCCCGCCAGGCGGGACGGAACCCGGTCAGCGCCGCGTGGAACAGCCCGGGGCGGCGCTCGAACACCGCGAGCATCCGCTTGCCGACGCTCATCTCGACGCCGAGGCCCGCCTTGACGGCGAAGGCGTAGTTCAGTGCCTGGCGGCGGGTGTCGACGGCGTCGTGGGCCTCGGCGATCCGCACCGCCCACTCCCCCGCGAGCCGCCCCGAGCGCAGCGCGAAGGAGATGCCCTCGCGGGTCCACGGTTCGAGCAGGCCCGCCGCGTCGCCGCAGACCAGCACCCGGCCCCGGGACAACGGGGAGTCGTCGGCGCGGCAGCGGGTCAGGTGGCCGGAGGAGATGCTCGGTTCGAAGCCGGCCAGGCCGAGCCGGGCGATGAAGTCCTCCAAGTACCGCTTGGTGGCGGCGCCTTCACCGCGGGCCGAGATGACGCCGACGGTCAGCGTGTCACCCTTGGGGAAGACCCAGCCGTAACTGCCGGGCATCGGGCCCCAGTCGATGAGGACCCGGCCCTTCCAGTCCTCGGCGACCGTCTCCGGCACCGGGATCTCCGCCTCCAGGCCGAGGTCGACCTGGTCGACCTTCACCCCGACGTGGGCGCCTATGCGGCTGGCGCTGCCGTCGGCGCCGACCACCGCGCGGGCCAGCAGGGTCTCGCCGCCCTGGAGCACGACCGCGACCGTCCGCCGGTCCGGGACCGCCGAGCCGTGCTGCTCGACGCGCTGCACGGCGGCACCCGTGCGCAGCTCGGCGCCCGCCTTCTGCGCGTGCTCCACCAGCTGCTGGTCGAACTCGGGCCGGTTGATCAGCCCGAACATCATCTGCTTGGAGCGTCGGGTGCGGGTGAACCGTCCGTTGTTGGAGAAGGTGACCGCGTGCACCCGGTCCTTGAGGGGCAGCTCGAAGCCGGGCGGCAGCGCGTCGCGCGAGGGGCCGATGATGCCGCCGCCGCAGGTCTTGTAGCGGGGCAGCTCGGCCTTCTCCAGCAACAGCACGCGCCGTCCGGCGACCGCCGCCGCGTAGGCGGCCGAGGCCCCCGCGGGTCCCGCGCCCACCACGACGACGTCCCACACCCGCTGCGCGTCGTCCGCCTGCACGTCGTCCGCCGAAGAATTCTCGCCGCTCACGATGGTCCGCTGCTCCGATCAAGCCGTAGAAGCCGTATCACGCCGTATCAAGCCTCAGGTCAGGTTCTGTCCGTCCGTAGGCCGACACCTGTCACCTGTCCCCCCGCATCCTACGGCGGAGATCGCCGCAGGCCACTGTGGGAGGATCGGTCCACTCACCAGTTCAACGTCGCACCCACGAGGAGCGTGCCCATGTCGTCCAATCCGGTCGCCGAGACCGTCGCCGCCCTGCTGCCCAGGGCCAAGGCGGAGCTCGCCGAGCTGGTGGCCTTCAAGTCGGTGGCGGACTTCGCCCAGTTCCCGAAGAGCGAGAGCGAGGGTGCCGCGAACTGGGTGGCCGACGCACTGCGCGCCGAGGACTTCACGGACGTCGCCGTACTGGACACCCCGGACGGCACGCAGTCGGTGTACGGCTACCTGCCGGGCCCGGAGGGTGCCAAAACGGTCCTGCTGTACGCGCACTACGACGTGCAGCCGCCGCTGGACGAGGCCGCCTGGACCACCCCGCCGTTCGAGCTGACCGAGCGGGACGGCCGCTGGTACGGGCGCGGTGCCGCCGACTGCAAGGGCGGCGTGATCATGCACCTGCTGGCGCTGCGCGCGCTGAAGGCGAACGGCGGCGTTCCGGTCAACGTCAAGGTGATCGCCGAGGGCTCGGAGGAGATGGGCACCGGCGGCCTGGAGCGGTACGCCGAGCAGCACCCCGGGCTCCTGGCGGCCGACGCGATCGTCATCGGCGACGCGGGCAACTTCCGGGTGGGGCTGCCGACGGTGACCACGACTCTGCGGGGCATGGCCATGGTCCGCATTCAGATCGACACACTGCGGGGCAATCTGCACTCGGGCCAGTTCGGCGGTGCCGCCCCCGACGCCCTGGCCGCGCTGATCCGCGTCCTGGACTCACTGCGCGCCGAGGACGGTTCCACCACGGTCGACGGGCTCGCGCCGGAGTCGCGGTGGGAGGGGCTGGAGTACGACGAGGAGCAGTTCCGCAAGGACGCCAAGGCGCTGGACGGTGTCGGGCTGATCGGTGACGGTTCGGTCGCGGACCGCATCTGGGCCCGTCCGGCGGTCACCGTGCTCGGCATCGACTGCCCGCCGGTGGTCGGCGCCACCCCGTCGGTGCAGGCCGGCGCCCGCGCCCTGGTCAGCCTCCGGGTGCCGCCGGGCGTGGACGCGGCCGAGGCCGGCAAGCTGCTCCAGGCCCACCTGGAGGCGCACACGCCGTGGGGCGCCCGGGTGCGGACGGAGGTGGTCGGCCAGGGCCAGCCGTTCCGCGCGGACACCACCAGCCCGGCGTACCGGGCGATGGCCGACGCGATGGCGGTCGCCTACCCGGACAAGACGATGCAGTACGCGGGTCAGGGCGGCTCCATCCCGCTGTGCAACACCCTCGCCGGCCTCTACCCGCAGGCCGAGATCCTGCTGATCGGCCTGAGCGAGCCGGAGGCACAGATCCACGCCGTCAACGAGAGCGTGTCCCCCGGGGAGCTGGAGCAGCTGTCGGTGGCGGAGGCGCTGTTCCTGCGGAACTACGCGGCGGGCTGACGCACCCGGAGCGGCGGACATCCACGGTCGGCCGACGTACGCGGTACGCGGTCGGCCGACGTACGCGGTGGGCGGAATCGCTCTGCCCACAGCGGAGGACCCTCGTCGTGGACGGGGGTCCTCCCTACGGTCGGGACATGGACGTCATCGAGCTGCTCCCCCGGCTGCACCTGCTGCGCTTCCCGGTGGGTCAGGCCTACCTCTGGCACGACCCGGACACCGGCGCCTCGACCCTGGTCGACACCGGCCCGCCCGGCTCGGGCCGGCCGATCGCCGACGCGCTCACGGCGCTGGGGCGGTCCCCTTCGGCGGTACGGCGGATCGTCCTCACCCATTTCCACGAGGACCACGTCGGCGGGGCCGCCGAGTTCGCCGCGCTGAGCGGAGCCGAGGTGCTGGCCCACCGCCTGGACGCGCCGGTGCTCCGGGGCGAACTCCCGGGTCCGCCGCCGGTGTTCGAGGACTGGGAGCTGCCGATCCATGCCGCCGCTGCCGAGTTGCTGCCCGCCGACCGGCCGGTCCCTCCGGACGAGGTGACGGAGGTGTCCGACGGGGACGTCCTGGACTTCGGCGGTGGTGCCGGGGTCGTCCATGTCCCCGGGCACACCCACGGCAGCATCGCCCTCCATCTCCCTTCCCACGGCGTGCTGTTCACCGGGGACGCGGTGGCGGCCATGCCGGGCACCGGTGCGGTGGTGCTCGGGGTGTTCAACCTCGACCGGGACCGGGCCGTCTCGTCCTTCCGGCGGCTGGCAGCCCTGGACACGGAGACGGCGTGCTTCGGCCACGGGGATCCGGTGACCGCCGACGCGGCACGGACGCTGCGGGAATCCGCGGACACCTACGGCCCGCCGCGGTGACCATGGGGGGATGACCGACACCGCGCACCGCATCGCCCTCCACACCGACATCGCGACCTCCCTGGCCCTGCTCAGCGATGTCGAACTGGCCGAGCTGGTCGCGGCCGGCGAACCGCTCGGCACCGGGATCGGCGGCCGAGCGGTGCGGATCGCGGTGGACGGCGGACCGGTGTTCGTGAAGCGGATCCCCCTGACCGACCGGGAACGGGAAGCGCGGCACGCCCGTTCCACCGAGAACTTCTTCGGTCTGCCGGCGTACTGCCATTACGGCATCGGCGCCGTCGGCGGCCCGGGGTTCGGGGCCTGGCGGGAGCTGGCCGCGCACGAGGTGACGACGAACTGGGTGCTGGCGGGCCGGTTCCCCGGATTCCCGCTGCTGCATCACTGGCGGATCCTGCCCGCCGCGCCCGCCCCGCTGCCCGGCGAACTCGCGGACGTCGAGAGGGCCGTGGCCTACTGGGGCGGCTCCGCGGGCGTACGGGAACGCATCGAGGGCCTGCGGGACGCGTCCGCGAGCCTCACCCTGTTCCTGGAGCACGTCCCGTACACCCTGCACGACTGGCTGGACGCCGAACTGCGCACGGACCGGGCGGACTCGGCCTGCGCCTTCACGGCTCACGGACTGGAAGAGCTCACCGCGTTCCTCTCGGACAGCCATCTCCTGCACCTCGACGCCCACTTCCGCAACATCCTCACCGACGGACGGCAGCTGTACCTCACCGACTTCGGGCTCTCCCTGAGCTCCCGCTTCCGGCTGGGCCCGGACGAACGGGACTTCTTCGACCGGCACCGGCACTACGACCGCGCGTACACCGTCTACTACCTGGTGATCTGGCTGGTCACCGCCCTGTACGGGTACCGGGGCGAGGAGCGCGCGGAGTTCGTGCGGGCCTGTGCCGGCGGGGCACGGCCCGAGGGCATCCCGACGGCCGCCGCCGGCCTGCTGGTCCGGCACGCCCCGCTCGCCGTCGGCATGGAGGTCTTCTGCCGACGGCTGGAGCGGGAGAGCCGGCTGACGCCGTTCCCGTACCCGGACGGTCACAGCAGCTGCACGCTCTCCGCGTAGTGGCAGGCGACCGGGTTGCCGCCGCCCCGGTCGACCAGGTCCGGCACCTGGTCGACGCAGGCGGTGCGCTCGCTGTCGGTGAGCTGGTTCGCGAACTTGGGGCAGCGGGTGCGGAAGCGGCAGCCGCTGGGCGGGCGCACCGGGCTCGGGACGTCGCCCTGGACGGTGATCCGTTTCCGGGCGCGTTCCTTGCGCGGGTCGGGCAGCGGGATCGCCGAGACCAGGGCCTGGGTGTAGGGGTGGGCGGGGCGGGCGAAGAGCTGCCGGGCGGGGGCGATCTCCACCAGGCGGCCCAGGTACATCACCGCGACCCGGCCGGCGACGTGCCGCATCACGGAGAGGTCGTGGGCCACGAAGAGGAACGACAGGCCCAGTTCGCTCTGGAGGTCCATCAGCAGGTTGAGGACGCCCGCCTGGATCGACACGTCCAGCGCGGAGACCGGCTCGTCCAGCACGATCACCTTGGGACGCAGCGCCAACGCCCTCGCGATGCCGATGCGTTGGCGCTGTCCGCCGGAGAACTCGTGCGCGAAACGGTTGCCGTGCTCGGGGTTGAGGCCGACCAGGCGCAGCAGTTCGCGTACCTCGTCGGCGGCGCCGGGGCCGTAGCGCCCGTGGATGCGCAGAGGTTCGGCGACGATCTCGTGGACGGAGATCCTGGGGTCCAGGGAGGCGTACGGGTCCTGGAACACGATCTGCAACTCGCGGCGCAGCGGCCGCATCTGTCGTCTGCTCAGGTCGGTCAGCAGCCGGCCCCGGTAGTGGACGGACCCCGAGGTGGCCGTCTCCAGGTTGAGCAGGGTCCGGGAGACGGTCGTCTTGCCGGAGCCGGACTCGCCGACCAGGCCGAGTGTCTCGTTCTCGTACAGGTCGAAGGAGACCCCGCAGACGGCGTGCACGTCGCCGATCCGGCGGCGGACCACACTCCTCGACATCACCGGGAAGTGTTTGACGAGGTCGCGGACCTGGAGGACGGGGTCGCCGGTGCCGCCGTGACCGGGCAGCGGGGGCAGCGGATCGGTCATCGGGCATCGTCCTCCAGGTCCGCGAACCGGGCCAGGGCCTCGGTGTCGGCGCCGACGGCGTCGAAGACCTCGCCGGCCGCCGTGTCGACGAGTTCGTCGGCGAAGTGGCAGGCGCTGCGGTGGTCGTCGGATCCGACGGGGCGCAGGGCGGGTTCGGTGCTGTCGCAGGGCTCCCGGCGCATCGGGCAGCGCGGGGCGAAGGGGCAGCCCGGGGGCAGGTTGAGCAGCGAGGGCGGGGAGCCGGTGATGGGGGTCAGGCGGTCCTCCTCGCGGTCGAGGCGGGGCAGGGAGCCGAGCAGGCCGAGGGTGTAGGGCATGCGCGGGGTGTAGAAGATCTCCTCGACCGAGCCGGTCTCGACGATCCGTCCGGCGTACATGACGGCGACCCGGTCGGTGTGGCCGGCGACCACTCCCAGGTCGTGGGTGATCAGGACGAGGGCGGCGCCGGTCTCGGCGCGGGCGGCCTCCAGCGCCTCCAGGATCTGTGCCTGGACGGTGACGTCGAGGGCGGTGGTGGGCTCGTCGGCGATGATCACGTCCGGGTCGTTGGCGATCGCGATGGCGATGACGACCCGCTGGCGCATGCCGCCGGAGAGTTCGTGCGGGTAGCTGTCGACGCGCCGTTCGGGGCTCGGGATGCCGACCGTGCCGAGGAGTTCGACGGCGCGTGCGCGGGCCGGGCGTCTGCCGAGCCTCGGGTTGTGTCTGAGGAGGGTCTCGGCGATCTGGTAGCCGACGGTGTAGACGGGGTTGAGGGAGGTCATGGGGTCCTGGAAGACCATGGCGATGCCGCTGCCCCGGACGTCCGAGAGCCGGGCGTCGGACATCCCGAGCAGTTCCGTGCCCTCGAACCGGACCGAGCCGCGCACCCGGGCCGAGCCGGGCAGCAGCCCCATCACGGCAAGGGCGGCGACCGACTTGCCCGACCCCGACTCACCGACGATGCCCAGTGCCTCGCCCCGCTCCAGCCGGTAGCCGACGCCGCGCACCGCCCTTACGGTCCCGTCCTCGGTGGGGAACTCCACGCTCAGGTCCTCGACTTCGAGCACCGCGCCGGACTCCTCGCCCTTCCCCACGACCCTGTCGATGCCCTTGCCCTTGCCGTTGCCGGTGTCGGTCACTGTCGCACCCTTTGCTGCCGGGGGTCGAAGGCGTCGCGGAGCCCGTCGCCGATGAAGTTGATGGTGAGGGCGATGGCGATGATGAAGCCGCCGGGGATGTAGAAGAGCCAGGGCCGGGTGTCGACCGCCGTCTGTGCCTGGGCGACCAGCAACCCGAGGGAGGTGTCGGGCGGTTGGACGCCGAACCCGAGGAAGGACAGGGCGGTCTCGGTGAGGATGCCGGTGGCGACCAGGATCGTGGCGTTCACGATGATCGGGCCGAGCGCGTTGGGCAGCAGGTGCCGGAAGATGATCCGGGTGTCGGAGGCGCCGAGCGCCCGGGCGGCCTCCACGAACTCCTTCTCGCGCAGGGAGAGTACGGACGAGCGCACCACCCGGGACACGTAGGCCCAGGTGAGTCCGGCGACCACCGCGGCGATCCAGTACCAGGAGCCACCGCTGCGCGAGGAGATGACGAGCGCGATCGCGAACAGCGGGAGGGTCAGCACCAGATCGGCGACACGCATCATCAGCGCGTCGACGAACCCCCGGTAGAAGCCGGCGACGGCTCCCCACACGGCGCCGACGAGCGTCGAGCCGAGCGCGATCAGGATGGCGATCTTCAGCGAGGTCTGGGTACCGCGCATCACCTGGGCGTAGGCGTCGTACCCGGAGGAGTCGGTGCCGAACGGGTGCTTCCAGGAGGGTGGTTGGGAGTTGTCGGGCGTGAACTTGGCGTACGAGTAGTGCCAGAAGTGCGGGCCGGCGAAGGCCCACAGCACGATCAGCACGAAGACGACCAGGCTGATCATCGCGGCCCGGTGGCGCAGGAAGCGGCGCAGGACGAGCTGGGTCTGGCTGCGCTGCGCGACGGTGAACTCGTGGTCGTCGCCCGGCGTCCGGGTGCCGGCCGGCCCGAGTGCCCCGATGTCAGTCATAGCGGATCCTCGGGTCGAGTACGGCGTAGAGGAGGTCGGCGAAGAGGTTGAAGACGATGACCACGACGGCGGACAGCAGCAGCCAGGCCATGGTCCGGTAGACGTCGAGGGTGGTGGCGGCCTCGACGAGCATCTCGCCCATGCCGTGCCACTGGAAGATCGTCTCGGTGATGACCGCGCCGCCGAGGACGATCGCGATGTCGAGGGCGGTGACGGTGGCGAGCGGGATCAGGGCGGTGCGCAGGGCGTGCCGGACGAGCACCCGGCCGCGGCGCAGCCCCTTGGCGCGGGCGAGCCGGACGTAGTCGCTGTCCAGGACCTCCAGCATGGAGGCGCGGGTGTAGCGGGTCCAGGAGGCGAAGGAGACCAGGGCGAGGGTGATGGTGGGCAGGATCAGATGGCCGACGCGGTCGGTGAACTCGTTCCAGGTGGTGTCGACTTCGAGGTACGGGGACTTCTCGCCGATGGTGCCGAGGAACTGGCTGCCGGTCTCCTGGTTGAACCAGATCCCGGCCTGCTTGAGCAGCACGGCGAACCAGAACACGGGCATGGCGAGGAACAGGAAGCCGAGGAAGGTGATGGTGTAGTCGGCGGCGCTGTACTGGCGGATCGCGCTGAACACGCCGAAGACGATCGCCATCACCAGGGCGAGCAGCATGGCGGCGGCGACCAGGGTGACGGTGACCCGGAAGCGGGTGAGCAGGTCGTGGCCGATGTCCAGGTTGGACTGGACGGACGGGCCCCAGTCGCCGTGCAGGACGCCGGTGATCCAGTTCCAGTAGCGTTCCACGACGGGTTCGTCGGCGTGGATGTGGCGGGCGAAGGCGGTCACGGCGGCCTTGCTGGGCGGCGGTTGCCGGGAGGTGGCGAAGTTGGCCACCGGGTCGCCGGAGTTGACGACGACCAGGAAGACGATGAACGTCGAGACGATCAGGACGGGTACGGAGACGAGGATGCGGCGCACGGTGTAGGCGAGCATGCGGTCTTCTCTCGCGGAGGCCCGGCCCCGGGGTCTCCGGGGCCGGGAATCGGTCCGGCTGGTCGCTGGGTTACTTCTTGAGGCCCCACTCGCCGACGTTGTACGGCGGTCCGACGTTGGTGGAGTTGTTGCGCATGTTGACGAACCGGGTCTGCACCGCGAGGAAGGTGGGCTTCTGGTAGAGCGGCAGCACGTAGGCGTCGTTGACCATGAGCTGGTCGGCCTGGTTGAGCAGGGCGGCGGCCTTGGCCTGGTCCGTCTCGCCGATGGCCTGGCTGATCAGGGAGTCGACCTTCTTGTTGCTGTAGCCGCCGTAGTTGCCGCCGCCTCCGGTCGACCAGGTCTGCTGGGCGTTGCTGGTCGGGAAGGGCGAGGCGACCCAGGCGAAGACGATGATGTCGTACTGGTGGCCGGCCAGGACCGTGCCGAGGTCGGCGGCGCCGATCGGCTTGATCGTGACCTTGATCCCGAGGCTCGCGAGGTCGCTCTGCAGGATCTGGCATTCGCTCTGCCGGATCTGGTTGCCCGTGGTGTAGCGGCAGTTGAAGGGTCCGACGGCCGTGCCGTCCGGGGTCTTCAGGGCGGTGCCGACTCCGGTGAACCTGGCGTCGGTGAGGTACTTCTTGGCCTTGGCGAGGTCACCCGAGCCCTGCCCGCCGGCGCTCACCACGTCCTGGTACCCGGCCGTCCCCGGGACGAAGTTGTGGTTGTAGAGCTGCTTCACGCCGGGATCGAACTGGGCGACCGTCTTGGCCATGATGTCCTTGACACTGATGGCCGTGAACATCGCCTGCCTGAGTGCCAGGTACTTGCCGATCACCGGGTTGTGCAGGTTGAGGTCGAAGTGCTCCCACGTCAGCCCGCTGCCGATGGTGTAGGTGACGTTGGGGATGGCCTTCACCTGGTTGACGAGGTCGACCTCGGGCTGCGGGTAGATGCCCTGGACCTCGTTGTTGCGCAGCGCGATCGGTTCCTGGGTGGCGTCCGAGATCACCTTGAAGATCAGCCGTTGCAGAGTGGCCTTCGTGCCCCACCACTTGGGGTCGGGCTGGTAGGTGGCGTGGTCGTTGTCGACCCACTCGGTCATCCGGTACGGGCCCGCGGTCGCGTACTTGGTGGGCGGGGTCTTCTGGAAGTACTGCCAGCCCTGGGTCATCTGAGCGGCCGTCATATGCGCCGCGTCACCGGCCTTGGCGCCGGAGAGCTTCTCGGCGACGTGTGCGGGATAGAGCGGATAGCCGGCGCCGAACATCTGCTTCCAGTCGGCGTACGGCCTCGCCATCACCACGGTGACGGTCTTGCCCCCGTCCGAACCGGTGACGGACTTGATCCGGTCGTAGCCCGCGCTGCTCTGCGGGAGACAGCCCTTGGTCTGGGTGGAGTCGCCGGCCGGCGGCGGCGGGCAGTCCTTGCCGTCGTCGGTGCGCCAGTAGTAGACGAAGTCGTCGGCGGTGATCGCGGTCCCGTCGTTCCAGGACGCCTTGGGGTTGATCTTGTAGACGATGGTCTGCGGACTGGTGCTCGTCTGGGTCGCCGAGGTCACCAGGTCGGTGTCGAGCTTTACGCTGAAGTCCGGCTGCGGGACGAAGACCTGGGGCAGCACCGGGCTCAGCGCCTCGGCGTTCTCGAAGGTGTTGCCGTTGGTGTCCTGCACGTTCCACTGCTGGATGTTCTTCTCGATGACGTAGGTGAACGTGCCGCCGGCCTTGGTGGCGCCGGAGTTGCAGGTGTCGGCCTTGCCCTGGGTGGCGCAGGACGTGAGACCGGCCGAGGTGCCCTTGCCGCCACTGCCCCCGCCGCCGCCGCTGGTGCTGCAGGCGGCGAGCGCCAGGACGAGCCCGGCGGTCAGTGCGAGTCCCCTTGTGAGGGTCGAAGAGTGCGCGCGCATGTCCCTCCTTCAGCCGGCGGTTGGCCGGCCTGTGCACGGCGGCCAGCGGCCGCGAGGAAGTTGAGCTGCGCACCGACGGTAGAACGTTTGTGTACCTCCTTCACGTTCTTGTTCATACCGGGACGGCGACAATTCACCCTCGTTTTCCCCCAGGAACCTTCCACCCCGCGCAAAGTCCCCTACACACACCCCGGAAACGCCAAAGCCCCGCCAACATCACCAATGCGGCGGGGACTTGACGAACCATCAGAGAACGTCAACCGACCGGGACGCCGGCCTCCAGATAGAGCACCGCGCCGCGTTCGCGGGCACGCAGCGCCCAGCGGAGCCGTTCGTAGCGCACCGGCGGCAGCAGGTCGGCAGCCTCCAGCTCGGTGACGAACCGCCAGTCGCGCAGCTCCGGCCCCGGCAGCACCAGCCGCGCGGCCTCGGCGGAGTCCAGCCGGCCACCGTCGAAGAGCAGGCGCAGGCCGCCATAGCGGGGCGGGGCGGGCTGCTCCCAGTCGACGACGAGCAGCCCCGGCAGTTCCTCCAGCCGTAGCCCGGTCTCCTCCTCGACCTCCCGCACACCCGCCCGGGCGGGGGCCTCACCGGGCTCGACGACTCCGCCGGGGAACTCCCAGCCGGCCTTGTAGGTGGGATCCACGAGAAGGACGCGGTTCTGTTCGTCGAAGAGGAGGACGCCGGCGGCGACGGTCTCGGCGGTGGGTTCGGGGGTTTGTACTATGTCACATACCGCAGCTTCACCACTGCCCACCGCCCCCGCGATCCGCACCGCCGTCTCGTACGGACTGAGCGCGCTGGTGTCGACGAGATGGGCGTCGGCGCTGATCCAGGAGGCGAGGGCGGTGCGGTAGGGCTCGATCTGGTCGTACGACCACTGCCGGATCCGCATCTCTCCGTCGGGCAGGTCGGGCGGGATCTCCCGGCCGGCTATTCGCTCGCGCAGGATCGTTTCCGCCGGGGTGAGGCACAGGTGCCGGACGGCGATCCGGCGGGCGGCGAGGCCGCCGAAGATCTCGTCGCGGTACTCCTGGCGCAGCAGCGTCATCGGAACCACCAGGGTTCCGCCCAGCTCCGCGAGCATCGCGGCCGCCGTGTCGATCACCAGCCGGCGCCAGATCGGCAGATCCTGGAAGTCGCCGACCTCCGCGAGGTACTTGGCCGGCAGCAGGTGTGTCAGTGCCCCGCCGACGAGCTCGGGGTCGAAGAGCGTGCTGTTCGGGATCAGTTCGATCAGTTCACGGGCGGTGGTGGTCTTACCCGCACCGAACGCGCCGTTGACCCAGACGATCACGGACTCCCCCTCTTCTGTTGGCCCCCTGTGGCTTGCCCGCTCCACACTGCCACGGAAACCAGTTCCCGTTGAGGGCGCGCAAACGGAGTGCCGGTGTCCCCTGCCCGGAACACCGGCACCGTCGTCCCCTCGCGCTGCGCCGGGCTACTCCTGCCCCAGGAAGTCCGGGTCGGTCTGGAAGCTGTCCTCGCCGACGACGTGGCCGACGTGCTCCAGGGCGTCCGAGACGTGCAGGTCGCCGAGCGGTCCTTCGTCGGCCGCATGGGACGGGGTGATGGCGGCCACGACGAATCCGGTGGCCAGGCTGGCGATGGCGAGCATGCTGCGCTTCTTCATGCCCGTTTCAACTGCGCCGACGGCCGGGGGTCACGGTCGTACCCGCGAGGGGAGCAACGCGGCACGCCGGAGCCGAATCCCGGTGGCCGGACGATCACGACGCCGATACGGTCGGGCACCCTGGCCACATCCTCACGTCCCGTACCCGCACAGGAAGCCGTACGCCATGCCGACGCCCCGCCCGACCACCACCCTCTGGCGCCCCACCGGCCCCGTGGAGCTCGGCCTGGTCCGGGAGCTGGAGTGGCAGGCCTGGCCGCCCCGGCTGCCCGAGCAGCCGATCTTCTACCCGGTGCTCAACGAGGACTACGCGGTCAGGATCGCCCGGGACTGGAACGTCAAGCACGACGGCGCGGGCTACGTGACCCGCTTCGAGGTCGACGCGGAGTTCGTCCGCCGCTACCCGGTCCGGCAGGCGGGCGGCAGCACGATCCTGGAGCTGTGGGTGCCGGCCGAGGAACTGGACGAGTTCAACGCGCACATCGTCGGCACGATCGAGGTGGTCCACGAGTTCCACCCGGCCGACCGGAACATCGGATGACCCGATTCATTCCGGTCTGGACCAAGCAGATCCCGAACCAGGCGCCGAACCATCATCACCGCTCTCTATTCAACACACTCCGACGGGTTCTAACGTAACCGCACAGAGCGATGACGCATACATGTCGTCATCGCACCTTTCGCGAGTCGGAGGAACGTAACGATGCGTCACCCTCACACCCGCACGACCCGCCGAAGAGTGATCGGAGCACTGGCCGCGGCCCTGTTGAGTACGGCGGGCCTCGCCGCACCCGCCGTCGCCGACGCGAGGACCGCTTCCCCCTCCGTGGCCGACGGTCTCGCGCCGACCCCGCCGATGGGCTTCAACAACTGGAACTCCACGCACTGCGGCGCGGACTTCAACGAGGCGATGGTCAAGGGCATCGCCGACCTCTTCGTGGCGAAGGGCCTCAAGGACGCCGGCTACCAGTACGTCAATCTCGACGACTGCTGGGCCCTGCCCGAACGGGACGCGGACGGCAAGCTGGTCCCGGACCCGGCCCGGTTCCCGAACGGGATCAAGGCCGTCGCCGACTACGTGCACGCCAAGGGCCTGAAGCTCGGCATCTACACCAGCGCCGGCACCAAGACCTGCAACGACGCGGGCTTTCCGGGCGCTCTCGGCCACGAGTACAGCGACGCCCGGCAGTTCGCCGACTGGGGCGTCGACTACCTCAAGTACGACAACTGCAACAACCAGGGCGTGGACGCCAAGCAGCGGTACACCACCATGCGCGACGCACTGAAGGCGACCGGCCGGCCCATCGTCCTCAGCATCTGCGAATGGGGCGAGAACAAACCCTGGGAGTGGGCCGCCGGCGTCGGCCAGCTGTGGCGCACCACCGGGGACATCAGCGACAGCTGGGGCTCGATGGTGTCGATCCTCAAGCAGAACCTGCCGCTCGCGTCGTACGCGGGCCCCGGGCACTGGAACGACCCGGACATGCTGGAGGTCGGCAACGGCGGCATGACCGGCACCGAGTACCGCTCGCACTTCTCGATGTGGTCGGTCATGGCCGCCCCGCTGCTCATCGGCACCGACCTGCGCAAGGCATCCCCGGCGACCTTCGACATCCTGGACAACAAGGAGGTCATCGCCGTCGACCAGGACCCGCTGGGCAAGCAGGGCACGGTGGTCTCCTCGGCGGACGGGCGCTGGGTCGTCGCCAAGGAGATGACGGACGGCAGCCGCGCGGTCGCCCTGTTCAACGAGTCCGGCTCCCCGCAGCGCATCGCGACTTCGGCAACGGCCGTCGGCCTTCCCAAGGCCCCCGCCTACACCCTGCGCGACCTGTGGCAGCACCGGAGCTACAACACCGCGGACACCGTCTCCGCCATCGTCCCGGCGCACGGCACGGTCCTGGTGCGGGTCGCCGCCGACCGGCGCTGGGCGGCCCATCCGCCGGCCGTGGAACTCGGTCTGGACGGCAGCCGGTTCAGCGAGCCGGGCAAGACGTCCGCGCTCACCACGTCGGTCACCGACCTCGGCCGCACCACGGCCACGAAGGTCTCCGTGTCACTCACCGGCCCGGCAGGCTGGACCGTCAGGGCGTCCTCGCCGACGAAGGCCCCCGCCCTGCCGACCGGCCGTGCACTGCACACAAGTTGGCAGGTGACCGCCCCCGCGGGGACGCCGAAGGGGTCGTACGACCTGGAACTCAAGGCGAGTTACCGGTCGCCGGCCGGAGTGCGGACGGAGAGCGCGACGACGGTCACGACGACCGTCGCGGACCCGCCGCCCGCCGGCAGCTCCTATCTCAGCGACCTGCCCTGGGTGTCGGCGGACAACGGCTGGGGGCCGGTGGAGCGCGACACCAGCAACGGGGAGACCGCCGCGGGCGACGGACATCCGATCACCATCGGCGGGGTCGTCTACGCCAAGGGGCTCGGCACCCACGCCCGGAGCGAGGTCGACTACTACACCGGGAAGACGTGCGAGAAGGTCACGGCGGACGTCGGGGTGGACGACGAGGAGGCCGCCAACGGCACCGTCTCGTTCGAGGTCTGGGCGGACGGTACGAAGGTCGCCTCGACCGGCGTGCTGACCACCGACATGCCCGCCCAGCCGCTCACCGCCGACGTGACCGGCGCCGAGGTGATCAGGCTCGTCGTCACCGACGGCGGTGACGGCATCACCTCCGACCACGGGGACTGGGCGGACGCGCGGATCACCTGCTGACGTCCCGCGCGCACGCCCGGCCCGGTCGGCCGGTCCTGAACTCCGGCCGACCGGGCCTGAACGTTCCTGCGCGGCCTGACGGCCGCCGCCGGACCGCCGTCAGACCCCCGCGGCCTCCGCGTCCGGCCTGGCGGCCAACGCGGCCGCGGCGGCGCCCACCAGACCGGCGTCCGTGCCCATCTGGGCCGGTACGACCGTCAGGCGCTGGACGAAGGAGAGGGTCGCGTAGTCGGTGAGGGCCTTGCGCAGGGGCGTGAAGAGGATGTCCCCCGCCTTGCCGACGCCCCCGCCGATCACCGCGATGTCGATCTCGACCAGGGTCGCGGTGGCCGCGATCCCGGCCGCGAGCGCCTGTGCGGCCCGCTCGAAGGAGGCCACGGCGACCGGGTCGCCGGCCCGGGCCGCGGCCGCCACCGCAGCCGCCGAGGTGTCGCCGTCGGGACCCGGGCGCCAGCCGCCCTCCAGCGCGCGGCGGGCGATGTTGGGGCCGCTCGCGATGCGCTCGACACAGCCGCGCGACCCGCAGGGGCAGGGATCCCCGTCGAGGTCGACGCTGATGTGGCCGATGTGGCCGGCGTTGCCGGTCGGGCCGGGGTGCAGCCTGCCGCCGAGCACCAGGCCGCCGCCGACGCCCGTCGACACCACCATGCACAGCGCGTTGTCGTGGCCGCGGGCCGCGCCCTGCCAGTGTTCGGCGGCCGTGATGGCGACCCCGTCGCCGATCAGCTCGACCGGCAGCCCGCCGGCGGCCGCCCGCACCCGCTCGACGAGCGGAAACTGCCGCCAGCCGGGCACGTTGACCGGGCTCACGGTGCCGGCGGAGGCGTCCACCGGGCCCGCGCTGCCGATCCCGAGCGAGCCGGCCCGCCCCCACAGCGGTGAACCGGCGAGTTCGCCGACCACCTCCTCGACGGCCCCCATGACCGTCTCGCCGTCCTGCTGGGCGGGTGTCGCGCGCTGGGCGCGCGCCTGGATCCGTCCGTGACCGTCCACCAGCGCGCCGGCGATCTTGGTGCCGCCGATGTCGAGGGCCGCCACGAGGTCGGTGTGCATCAGAGTCAGTTCTCCCCGTCAACCATGAGTAGCCGAGTGACACAACAGGCCGGTCAAGCGGTGGGGACGCAGGCCGGAGATTGCGGTGGACAGTCTCCCTTGCATCTGACAACGTTGTCCAGGCTCTATGCTCGACGCCACATCCTCATACAAACCCACGAGCCTGTGTATCCCTGATACAAACCCATGAGCCCAGACTCAATCCGTGAGCCCATGCAGCCCGTGGACGACAGGACAGGACGCCGCATCGTGCCCGACACCTCCCGCCGCGCAGACCGTCACCCCGGCTCCCGTTACGGGACCCGGCCGACGATGAAGGACGTGGCGGCGCGGGCCGGTGTGGGCCTCAAGACGGTGTCCCGGGTGGTCAACGGCGAGCCCGGGGTGACCCCGGACACCGAGCGCCGGGTCCAGGAGGCGATCGACGCGCTGGGCTTTCGCCGCAACGACAGCGCGCGGGTGCTGCGCAAGGGCCGTACCGCGAGCATCGGCCTCGTCCTGGAGGACCTCGCCGACCCGTTCTACGGTCCGCTGAGCCGCGCGGTGGAGGAAGTGGCCCGGGCGCACGGGGCGTTGCTCATCAACGGCTCCAGCGCCGAGGACCCGGAGCGGGAGCAGGAGCTGGCGCTCGCGCTGTGCGCGCGGCGGGTGGACGGCCTGGTGGTGATCCCGGCCGGGGACGACCACCGGTATCTGGAGCCGGAGATCCGGGCGGGCGTGGCGACGGTGTTCGTGGACCGCCCGGCCGGGAAGATCGACGCCGACGTCGTGCTGTCCGACAGCTACGGCGGTGCCCGGGACGGGGTCGCCCACCTGATCGCGCACGGCCACCGCCGGATCGGGTTCATCGGCGACATGCCCCACATCCACACGGCGGCCGAGCGGCTGCGCGGCTACCAGACGGCGATGGAGGACGCCGGCATAGCCGTCGAGCAGGCGTGGACCT
Source organism: Streptomyces sp. NPDC001980 (assembly GCF_040296885.1). NCBI lineage: Bacteria > Bacillati > Actinomycetota > Actinomycetes > Kitasatosporales > Streptomycetaceae > Streptomyces > Streptomyces sp. NPDC001980. The sequence goes on from NZ_JBEOYD010000014.1 coordinate 197,675, forward strand.
CCCTCGGTGTGACGGATCCGGATCGGGTGCGCCGGGCCGCCGAGGAGATGCTGTCCGGACCGGACCCGATCACCGCGATCTTCGCGGGCAACAACCGTGTCACCGTCACCGTGATCCGCGTCCTCGCCGAACAGACCCGCCCGGTCGCGCTCGTCGGCTTCGACGACATCGAACTCGCCGACCTGCTGCACCCCGGCCTCACGGTCGTCGCCCAGGACGCGGCGCTGCTCGGCCGTACGGCCGCCGAACGGCTCTTCCGCCAGCTGGACGGCACCCTCATGCCACCGGAACGCATCGAACTGCCGACCAGGCTGATCACCCGCGGCTCGGGCGAGCTGCCCCCGGCGGACTGAGCCGCGGATGACGGACCGGACGCGCACGGGACCGAGCCGCACGGCCACCGGCCGCACGTGCGCCGGGGCGAGCCGCCGATGACCGGCCGTACGCCCGCGGTGTCAACCCGCCGGACGGCCCAACGGACGCCCGCCGAACCGATCCGGACGACGGCCTGCCCGGCGCTCGCGGAACCGAGCCGCCCGTGACCGGCCGTACGCTCGCCGAGCTGGGCCTCGACGAGGCGCCGCGTGACCATCCGCTGACCTACCCGGGTGTCTGGCCGCCCGACTCCGCGCTTCTCGACGGCGACCGGCTGCTGCCGCTCGAGCGTCTGGTGCACGACGAGGGCCGGGTACCGGTGCTCGCGGTCGGCTCCAACGCCTCACCCGCCCAACTCCAGCACAAGATGGCCGAGTTCGGTGTCACCGGTGCCATCCCCATGGTGCGCACCCGGGTGCGCGGCCTCGACGTCGGCGTCTCCGCGCATGTCAGCCGCCTCGGCTATGTCTCGGCGTCCCCGGTCGCATCCCCTTCGGCGGTACGGGAGTTGTTCGTCCTCTGGCTGGACGGGCGCCAGCTGGAGGTGGTCGACGCGAGCGAGGGCGTACCGCTGCCGAACGGCAACTTCCAGCGGGCCTGGCTGCCCGCGCCGGGCGTCCGCGTCACTCTCGCGGACGGCACGACGCTCCCCGGCGTGCACGCGTACGTCAACCGGCACGGCGTGCTGCACGACGGCACCGGCGCACCCCGCCGCCACCCCGGCGAGCGCGCTCTGCTCACCGAACTCCTGGCGGAGTCGGGCGAGTTGAGGAAGCTGTTCGGTGTCACGCCCGAGCAGTTCTGCGCGCGGGCGCGGGCCGATTCGGCGCTGTGCAGGCGGGGCACCCGGCTGTTCGCGGAGCGGAGGTGGGCGGTCGCGTCGGGTCTGGAGCGGTACGTCCGTGCTCAGCAGACGGGAAGTCCGGGGAGCGGCTCGTCGTTCTCGCCGCCCTTGATGTAGACGTCGCTGATGTACACGCCGGTGTTGCCCTTGTCGTCGTCGGTCTCGGCCCACCAGACGTTGGTCCGCCGGCCGTGGGTCTCCCGGCGGCCCAGGTCGACCTGGCAGTAGAACGAGTGGACGCCCTGGCGGACCTTGCCGACCTTGACGCCGTCGGCCGTGTAGGACTTGGCGCCGCCGCTGCGCACCCGGCAGGTGTACGTGCCGTCTCCTGCGGACACGCAGACCGGGACGGGGGTGGCCGGGGCGGTGGCCGTTGCCGTGGCGGGGGCGGTGGCACCGGCGGTGCCGGAACCGCCGGAGGGGCTGGGGCCGGCGGTCCGCGCCGCGGCCGGTGTGGTGGAGGCGCGGTCCGCCGGGCCCGCCGGTGCGCCCCCGGCGGCGTGCGTGGTGCCGGTGGCGGGTACGGCGCCCGTCTCCTCGCCCTGCCCCACGGGATCGGCGCCGCCGGGGTGCCTGGCACCGGTGCCGCGGACGCTCTCCGAAGCGCCGGCGACGGTCGGGGCGGGCGGACCCGCGTCCGTCTTCGCCGTCTGTCCTCTCTCGTTCCGTAACGCGACGGTCAGCCCGGTCGCCGTGAGGACGACGGCGACGGCCACCACGACGAGCAACCGGGTCCGGTGGCGGGTGCGGCCCGGTCGGGCGGGGCTCATCGGGCCGTCCGGGAGGCCGGGCCGGGGCGCGGGCTCTGATCTTCGGGCGGGCACGAGGCCGGTCCCCGGGGTGCCGGCTCCCTTGCCGAGTCCGGCGGCGGGCACCGGGGCGAGCTGTCCGACGTGCTCCGCAGCGGGCGCCTCGGCGGACCCCTCCTCGGCGCCAGGTCCTCCTCCCGGAGCCGGCGCCGCCACCCCGGACCCGGTCTCCGGCCGCTCGGGCTCCCGCTCCCGCAGGACCGTCGTCGGCAGGTCCGGGACCGGTTCGCGCGCCACCGCCCGCAGCAGCTCGCAGGCCTCCTCGGCGTCCGGGCGGGCGTCGGGAAGCTTGTCCATCAGGCGCCGGAGGACGGGGGCGAGCGGGCCGGCCCTGCGGGGCTCCGGGAGGGGCTCGTCGACGATCGCGGTGAGCGTCGAGAAGGTGGACGTACGGCGGAAGGGCGAGGCACCCTCCACGGCCGCGTAGAGAGCCGCGCCGAGGGCCCAGATGTCGGAGGCCGGGCCGGGGGCCGCGCCCTTGGCCCGCTCGGGCGCCAGGTAGTCGAGGGAACCGACGAGTTCGCCGCTGCCGGTCAGGTGCGTGGCGGAGCCGTCGCCGGGATCGGCCATGGTGGCGATGCCGAAGTCGGTGAGGACGACCCGGCCCGAGCGGTCGAGGAGGATGTTGCCGGGCTTGACGTCGCGGTGCAGGACGCCGACCCGGTGGGCCGCGGCCAGGGCGTCCATGACCTCGGCGCCGACGCGGGCGGCCTCGTGCGCCCCGAGCGTGCCGCGCTCGCGCAACAGGTCGTCCAGGGAAGGCCCGTCGACCAGTTCCATGACGATCAGCGGGCGGCCGTCCACCTCGGCGATGTCGTGCACGACGACCACACCGCGATGGCGCACCCGGGCGGCGGCCCGCGCCTCGCGCTGCATCCGCAGCCGCAGATCGGCCAGTTCGGGTCCGGCGCTGTCGGTGTGGGCACGCAACTCCTTGACGGCGACCTCGCGGCCGAGGACCTCGTCGACGGCGCGCCACACCACACCCATGCCACCGCGCCCGAGCCTGGCCACGACCCGATACCGCCCGGCCAGCAGGCGACCGGTCCCGTCAGCCTGTCCGTACGAACCCGACACCACAGCCCCGTTCCTGAAACCCGTCCGTGAATGGCGCACCAGAGTACGGGGCAGTGACAGGGTCGGTTCAAGTCGGCTGGAAAAGCCGTGACTTGACCGGTACGCGCTACTTCCCGAAGGCCGTCAGGTCGCCGCGCCGGGGCATCGCGAAGCCCTCCAGATCGGCCCGGGTCAGACCGGTCAGCCGGGCCACCTCGCCGTTGTCGAGGGCGCCGCAGTCCAGGCCGCGCAGCAGGTAGCCGCTGAGGGCCTTGGCGGTGGCGGGCTCGTCCATGACGTCGCCGCCGGCGCGGTTGGCGTACCGGGAGAGCCGGGCGGCCGCCTGCTCCAGGCCCTCGCGGTAGAAGGCGAACACGGCCGCGTACCGGGTCGGGAGGTGGCCGGGGTGCATGTCCCAGCCCTGGTAGTAGGCGCGGGCCAGGGCGCGCCGGGTGAGACCGTAGTGCAGCCGCCAGGCGTCGTGCACCCTGGCCGTCGGGCCGACCGGCAGGACGTTGGTGGAGCCGTCCGACACGCGTACGCCGGTACCGGCGGCGGCGACCTGCATGATCGCCTTGGCGTGGTCGGCGGCCGGGTGGTCGCTGGCCTGGTAGGCGGCGGACACCCCGAGGCAGGCGCTGTAGTCGAAGGTGCCGTAGTGCAGTCCGGTGGCGCGGCCCTCGGCGGCCTGGATCATCCGGGCGACGGTGGCGGTGCCGTCGGTGGCGAGGATGGACTGGCTGGTCTCGATCTGGATCTCGAACCCGATCCGGCCTGGCTCCAGTCCATGGGTCTTCTCGAAGGCCTCCAGGAGCCGGACCATCGCGGTGACCTGTTCGGGGTAGGTCACCTTGGGCAGGGTCAGCACGAGTCCGCCGGGCAGCGGGCCGGCCGCGATCAGCCCGGTGAGGAAGATGTCGAGGGTGCGGATGCCCCGGTCGCGCACCGCGGCCTCCATGCACTTCATCCGGATGCCCATGTACGGCGCCGCGGTGCCCTCGGCGTACGCCTCGGCGATCAGCCGGGCGGCGCGGGCGGCGGTCTCGTCCTCCTCGGCGTCGGGGCGGGGGCCGTAGCCGTCCTCGAAGTCGACGCGCAGGTCTTCCACCGGTTCCCGCTCCAGTTTGGCGCGGACCCGGGAGTGGACGGGCTCGGCGAGGTCGTCGGGCAGGCCGAGGACGGCGGCGAAGGCGGCGGCGTCGGGGGCGTGTTCGTCGAGGGCGGCGAGGGCCTGGTCGCCCCAGGAGCGGATGGTGCCGGCCGTGAAGGCGTCGCCGGGGACGTACACGGTGTGGACGGGCTGACGGGTTCCCGGATCACCCGGATAGCGGCGCTCCAGTTCGGCGTCGACGGGTGCGAGGGAGGCGCTGATCTCCTCGCTGACGGCGCCCGCGAGGCTCGTCGCCACCTTCTCCTGCCGGCCCTGACCCATCCCACACCCTCCTGTTTTCCACTGTACGGAATCAACAATCCGTTGAATGAAGGTATCCGGGCGCCTTCGGGGCGGTCAACACCGTGTCCACGGGGCGACACGCCCCCATCTGGGCATGTTCACGCTCATCACACTCCTGGGTATCACACTGCTCAACGCCCGCCCGTCCGGCTTGTGCCCCCTGAAGGAGCCGTCGTGCCGAACCAGCGCCGAGTCACCCGCCGGCTGGGACTGCAGGCCCTGTTGGCCGCAGCGGTCACCGTGCCCCTCTCCAGTGCCGCGATCACCACCTCCTCCGCCTCCTCCGCCGTGTCGCGGGCCCGCCGGACAGCCACCCTCGCGGCGCCGGCCCGGCCGGCGCCCCGCCTCGACGTCATGACCTTCAACCTGCGGTACGCCAGTACCGCCGAACCCAACAGCTGGGCCGACCGCCGCCCGGTGATGGCCGAACTGCTGCGCCGCGCACAGCCCCAGGTCATGGGCACCCAGGAGGGTCTCTACCAGCAGCTGCGCGACATCGACAGCGACCTCGGACCGCACTACGACTGGGTCGGCACCGGCCGCGAGGGCGGCAGCCGGGACGAGTCGACCGCCATCTACTACGACCTCCGGCGCCTGGAACCGCTGGAGCACTACACCTTCTGGCTCTCCGACACCCCGGAGGTCATCCGCTCCAACACCTGGAGCGCCGCCTTCCCCCGCATCGTCACCTGGGTCCGCTTCCGCGATCTCGCCGACGAAGGACGGGAGTTCTACGTCGCCAACACCCACTTCGACCAGAAGAGCCAGTACGCCCGCGAGCGCAGCGCCACGCTCCTGGTGCAGCGGATCGCGGAGTTCGACCGCAGGCTGCCGGTCGTGGTGACCGGCGACTTCAACGCCTACGCGCACAAGAACCGGGCCTACGACACCCTGGTGGACTCGGGGCTCGTCGACACCTGGGACGCGGCGGAGCACCGCGGCCCCCAGTACGCGACCTTCCACGGCTACCACCGCCTCAAGCCCGACGGCGACCGGATCGACTGGATCCTGACCTCGCCGGGCGTGACCACGCACCGGGCGACGATGGACACCTTCTCGATGCACGGCCAGTTCCCGAGCGACCACCTGCCCGTGCAGGTCTCCCTGAGCCTGCGCTGAACCGGGGCCGCGCGGACACGACGAGGCCCCCGCGACCGGTGTCGGTCGCGGGGGCCTCGGACAGCCTGTCGGCGGTGATCAGCCCTTGCGGGCCTTGACCTCCTCGGTCAGCTGCGGGACGACGTCGAACAGGTCGCCGACCACGCCGAAGTCGACCAGCTCGAAGATCGGGGCCTCGGCGTCCTTGTTGACGGCCACGATGGTCTTCGAGGTCTGCATGCCCGCGCGGTGCTGGATGGCGCCGGAGATGCCGTTGGCGATGTACAGCTGCGGGGAGACGGACTTGCCGGTCTGGCCGACCTGGTTGGTGTGCGGGTACCAGCCGGCGTCGACGGCGGCACGGGAGGCACCGACAGCCGCGCCGAGGGAGTCGGCGAGGGCCTCAATGATCGCGAAGTTCTCGGCGCCGTTGACGCCACGGCCGCCGGAGACCACGATCGCGGCCTCGGTCAGCTCCGGACGCCCGGTCGACTCACGCGGGGTACGGCCGGTCACCTTGGTGCCGGTCGCCTTGTCCGAGAACGTCACGCTCAGGGCCTCGACCGCGCCGGCGGCCGGGGCGGCCTCGACGGCGGCGCTGTTGGGCTTGACCGTGATGACCGGGGTGCCCTTGGAGACGCGGGACTTGGTGGTGAAGGACGCGGCGAACACCGACTGGGTGGCCACCGGGCCCTCGTCGCCGGCCTCCAGGTCGACGGCGTCGGTGATGATGCCGGAGCCGATGCGCAGCGCCAGACGGGCGGCGATCTCCTTGCCCTCGGCGGAGGACGGGACGAGCACGGCGGCCGGGGAGACGGCCTCGACGGCGGCCTGTAGCGCGTCCACCTTCGGGACGACCAGGTAGTCGGCGTACTCGGACGCGTCGTGGGTGAGGACCTTCACCGCGCCGTGCTCGGCCAGCGCGGCGGCGGTGTCGGCGGCGCCGTTGCCGAGCGCGACGGCGACGGGCTCGCCGATGCGGCGGGCCAGGGTCAGCAGCTCCAGGGTGGGCTTGCGGACGGCACCGTCCACGTGGTCGACGTAGACGAGGACTTCAGCCATGGGAATGCTCTCCTGCTTGGATCAGTTGAGGGGCGGTCGGCGAGTGCGGGGCTCAGATGAACTTCTGGCCCGCGAGGAACTCGGCGAGCTGCTTGCCGCCCTCGCCCTCGTCCTTGACGATCGTGCCCGCCGTACGGGCCGGACGCGCGGTGGCGGTCTCGACCGCGGTCCAGGCGCCCTCCAGGCCGACCTCCTCCGCCTCGAGGTCGAGGTCGGACAGGTCCCAGGACTGAACCGGCTTCTTCTTGGCGGCCATGATGCCCTTGAAGGACGGGTAACGCGCCTCACCCGACTGGTCGGTGACGGACACGACCGCCGGGAGGGAGGCCTCCAGCTGCTCGCTGGCGGCGTCGCCGTCGCGGCGGCCCTTGACCGTGCCGTCCTCGACCGAGACCTCGGAGAGCAGGGTGACCTGCGGGACGCCCAGCCGCTCGGCGAGCAGGGCCGGCACGATGCCGGCGGTGCCGTCGGTGGAGGCCATGCCGGAGACCACCAGGTCGAAGCCGGCCTTCTCGATCGCCTTGGCCAGCACCAGCGAGGTGCCGATGGCGTCGGTGCCGTGCAGGTCGTCGTCCTCGACGTGGATCGCCTTGTCCGCACCCATCGAGAGCGCCTTGCGCAGCGCGTCCTTGGCGTCCTCCGGACCCACCGTCAGCACGGTGACCTCGACGTCGTCGTCCGAGTTCTCCGAGATCTGCAGCGCCTGCTCGACCGCGTACTCGTCCAGCTCGGAGAGGAGACCGTCCACGTCGTCACGGTCGACGGTCAGGTCATCGGCGAAGTGCCGGTCGCCAGTGGCGTCGGGCACGTACTTCACAGTGACAACGATCCTCAGGCTCACGCCGGCTCTCCTACTGCATCGTCTTTTCTGGGCTGCCTCTTGCAGGCAGCATAGGCGCCTCAAGCGGCTCATCCCGGTCGGGGCGGCCGCGCGCTCCGAACGAAATATTACTCACCAGTACAGCCAGTTCATGCCCGCTAAGCAAGCGCTTTGAACTGTGACCTTCGCAACGCAGCGTAACCGGAACTCGACGCGTTCGCAGAACGAGGGGCGTGTGATCCGCGGAACGGGGGATGTGTGATCAGTCCCGCAGCCCGTTGAAGGCGCCCTGGTGGTACAGGAGCGGCCGGCCGGCGCGGGAGGGATCGCCGACGAGCACCTCGGCCAGCACGATGCGGTGGTCACCGGCCGGCACGCGCGCCGCGATCCGGCACACCAGCCACACCAGTACGTCGTCGAGGACCGGGACGCCCGCGTGGCCGTCACGCCAGTTGGTGGGCGCCCCGAACCGGTCGGCGCCGCTGCGCGCGAAGGTGGCGGCGAGCTCCGCCTGGTGCTCGCCGAGGATGTGGACGCCGATGTGCTCCGCGGTGGATATCGCGGGCCAGCTGGAGGCGCCCGTGCCCACCCCGAAGGAGACCATCGGGGGCTCGGCGGAGACGGAGGTGAGGGAGGTGGCGGTGAAGCCGACCGGGCCGTCGGCGCCACGCGCGGTGATCACCGCCACACCGGCCGCGTGCCGCCGGAAGGCGGAGCGGAGCAGGTCGGGAGAGGCGAGCTGGGGGGTGCCGAGGTCAGGCGTGGCCGTCATGGAGTTGTCCTTCTGCGGGAGGCGGTCTTCGGGTCCGGAGCTGCTCAACAGCCCGGACAGCGCGCGCTCGCGGTGCGGGCCAGGTCCACGTGGACCCGTCCGAAGAGAAGGAGTTCCTGAGGCATACGGTCAGGCTGACGATAGGTGGTGCGCCCAGTCAAGTACGTTCCGGGATATGGGAGGTGCCTCACCGTCATCGGCATGGCCGTCAGACCGCCTCGCCCAGCGCCGCGATGACGTCCGCCTTGCGGGGCTGCCCGGTGGCCCGGCGCACCACCCGGCCGTCCGCGTCGAGCACCAGCACGGTGGGCGTCTTGAGGATCTCCAGCTCGCGCACGAGGTCCAGGCGGGCCTCGGCGTCGATCTCGACGTGGGTGACGCCGGGGACCATCCCGGCGACCTCGCCCAGGACCCGCCGGGTGGCCCGGCAGGGGGCGCAGAAGGCGCTGGAGAACTGCACCAGGGTGGCCCGTTCGCCCAGTGCGCCGCCGAGTTCGGCCGCCCCGAGCCGCTTGCCGTCGTCGCGCCCGCGCACCCGTACCCTCCCGTTCCGCCGCCTGTGCAGCACTCCGTAGACGCTCGCCGCCGCGAGCACCGCCACGCACACCACGAGTCCGGTCATCACCGGACAAGGATCCACGAGACCGCTCACCGCCGGGAAAAGCGTTCACAAGACTGCAAAGATTCCCGGCTCCCCTGGCGGCCCGCGGGGCGGAATCCTTGCTTCATGGACATCGACGCACGTGGGCCGCGGTTCGCGGCGGCCGTGACGACGGCCGTACTGGCCGCCGCACTCATCACCCGAAGCCCCTGGATCCTCGCCTGGCAGACGCTGGCGTTCGCGCTCGGCGCGGCCGGGGGCGTGACACGCTCGCCGTACGGCTGGGCGTTCCGGTCACTCGTACGACCGCGCCTCGCTCCCCCCACGGAGTTCGAGCCGCCGGAGCCCCCGCGGTTCGCACAGGCGGTCGGGCTGGTCTTCGCGGGGCTCGGTCTGGTCGGATTCGCGCTCGGCCCGGCGTGGTTGGGCCTCGCGGCGACCGGGCTCGCGCTCGCCGCGGCCTTCCTCAATGCGGCGTTCGGGTACTGCCTGGGCTGCGAGATGTTCCTGCTCGTGCGGCGGTTGGCGGTCCGTCCGGAGTAAAGGCGCGTTAAAAGCGCGAGGTGGATCAAGGGGACCAACGTGACGAGAATCTCGCCGCGCCAGGGCACCAGGGCTGGCTCCCCGTCCGTTCTTCGGGCACGATCTGCGAGACGCCGTAAACCTACGGCTCCGTAACTTCCCGCCGGGGGCCCCTTTCCCAGGCAGAGCAGAAAGGGTCCGTCCCGCCCATGGCAGAGCTGGTCTACCGTCCCGTCATCGGTTTCGCCAAGACGCTGTTCAAGGTCTGGGACCTCAAGATCGACTGCCAGGGTTCGGAGAACATCCCGCGCTCGGGCGGCGCGGTGCTGGTGAGCAATCACATCAGCTACCTGGACTTCGTCTTCGACGGCCTGGCGGCCCTGCCGCAGAAGCGCCTGGTGCGGTTCATGGCGAAGGAGTCGGTGTTCCGGCACCGGATCTCCGGCCCGCTGATGCGCGGCATGAAGCACATCCCGGTGGACCGCAAGCAGGGCGAGGCCGCCTACCAGCACGCGCTGGACTCACTGAAGTCCGGTGAGATCGTGGGCGTCTTCCCGGAGGCCACGATCTCCCAGTCCTTCACCCTGAAGAGCTTCAAGTCGGGTGCCGCGCGCCTCGCCCAGGAGGCCGGCGTCCCGCTCGTGCCGATGGCCCTGTGGGGCACCCAGCGCATCTGGACCAAGGGCCAGCCGCGCAACTTCAAGCGGAACCACCTGCCCATCACCATCCGGGTGGGCGAGCCGGTCGACGCTCCCCGGGACCAGTACGCGGGCGCCATCACCCGCCGGCTGCGCGAGCGTGTCCAGGAGCTCCTTGACGCCGCCCAGCGCGCCTACCCGGCCCGTCCCAAGGACGCGGCCGACACCTGGTGGCTCCCTGCCCACCTGGGCGGCACGGCCCCCACGCTGGACCAGCTGAAGGCCGCCGAGGCGGTCTGAGCCTCAGCCCGCCGACTCGGGCGCGCGCACCTCGATGCGGGCGCCCGGACTGAACTTCTCCAGCAGTTCGGCGAGTTCGGCGCCCGCCGCCGCCACCTCCGGCACCGGCATCGGGGCGAGGCTCTCCAGCAGGAAGACAGCCGAGGTCGTCCGCTCCGTGAGGCGGGTGCGGGGGCCCTGGCGCCAGTTCCAGCGGCGGCAGGTGACTCCGGCGTCGTCGCACCACACGACCTCGCCGGCGTCGGGGTGCTCGACGGTCTCCTCACCTCCGGCCACGGTCACGAAGTCCTCCTCGCCCGTGGCACGGACGAGGCGCATCCCGCCCTGGACCAGGTCGAGGTCCTCACCCCCGACCGGGATCAGGTGGGCGACGCTGATGGCGTTGTAGAGGTCCACGAGCAGGTTGATGCGGGGCAGGCCGCCGTCCGCGAGGGCCCGTTTGGCCAGCGCCTCGGCCGAGTTGCGGGTGCGGGAGGGCTTGGAGCCGAAGGCCGTGTAGGCGGCCCGCCAGGCCACCATGTGCGGGTCCTCGTGCGGGGCGCGCCCGTCGAGGCGTACGGCCAGACGGCCGGCCGCGTCGTCGAGGAGGGCCGAACTCGCCTCCGTACTGGGTCCGTTGACCAGGCCGTGGGCCTCGATGACGAGGTGTGTGAAGCCGGGCGCGAGGGCGCGCACCTCGTCGGACACGGTGAGCGTGAGAGTCATGGGCCTTGCCTCAGAGTGCGGTGGGGAGCGTCTTCCAGAGGTGCGGGCGGTCCGGCGCCGCTTTGAGGGCGTCGAGCACGACCGGATGAGGTTCAGCATATAGGACTGGATAGTCCATCTCACTGGACTGCGGGTCGGGGACCCAGGCCAGCCGTTCGCCGTCGAGGGAGAACCGGGCGTCGACGCCCGGTTTGTTGCCGCGGGGGTCCTGCCGGTGCCAGGCGCCGTTCAAGCGGACGGCGACCAGGCCGTGCACGACGTGACCGCCGCCGGCGTCGTCGCGCGACAGGCGCTGGTAGCACAGGGCCGTGGGGATGTCCTCGGCGCGCAGCAGGGCGGCCAGGGCGTGGGCCTTGGCGTGGCAGATGCCGGTGCGCCGCTCCAGCACGTCCGAGGACCGCCAGGTCACGCGCAGGTCGCCGGAGTCCTGGGAGTGCGGGATGGCGTCACGCACGAATTCGTACGCGGCGCGCGCATAGCCATACGAGTCGTCGACTCCCGCAGCCAGCCGGGCGGCCGTCTCCCGGATCCGGGGATGGTGATGGTCGATGACCTCGTCAGCGGCCAAGTACGCGGAGAGGTCGGCGGTGTTCTGGATCAGCTCCATGTCCGCAGAGCATAGGAATGCGATCACCCGAGCGTCAATGACTTTTCAGGCGACCGCATACCTATGCAGTAAGTGCGGCTAGCGCGCCATCTCCTCCTTGAGCGCCGCCACGAACGCGTCCACGTCCTCCTCGGTCGTGTCGAAGGCGCACATCCAGCGCACGTCCCCGGCCGCCTCGTCCCAGAAGTAGAAGCGGAAACGCTTCTGGAGCCGCAGGCTCACGTCGTGCGGGAGCCGCGCGAAGACGCCGTTGGCCTGCACCGGGTAGAGGATCTCCACGCCGTGCACGGCCCGGACGCCCTCGGCGAGCCGCTGGGCCATCTCGTTGGCGTGCCGGGCGTTGCGCAGCCACAGGTCCTTGGCGAGCAGGGCCTCCAACTGGACCGACACGAAGCGCATCTTGGAGGCGAGCTGCATGGACAGCTTGCGCAGGTGCTTCATGTGGCTGACGGCGTCCTGGTTGATCACCACGACCGCCTCGCCGAACACCGCGCCGTTCTTGGTGCCGCCCAGGGAGAGGAGGTCGACGCCGACGGCGTTGGTGAACGTGCGCATCGGGACGTCCAGGGAGGCCGCCGCGTTGGCTATCCGGGAGCCGTCCAGGTGCACCTTCATGCCGTGCGCATGGGCGTGCTCGCAGATCGCGCGGATCTCGTCCGGCGTGTACAGGGTGCCCAGCTCGGTGCTCTGGGTGATGGACACCACCTGCGGCATCGCACGGTGCTCGTCGTCCCAGCCGTAAGCCTGCCGGTCGATGAGGTCCGGGGTGAGCTTGCCGTCGGGGGTCGGCACGGTGAGCAGCTTGAGGCCGCCCATGCGCTCGGGGGCGCCGCCCTCGTCGACGTTGATGTGCGCGCTCTCGGCGCAGATCACCGCGCCCCAGCGGTCGGTGACCGCCTGGAGCGCGACGACGTTCGCGCCGGTGCCGTTGAAGACCGGGAAGGCCTCCGCCGTCGCCCCGAAGTGGCTGCGGACGATCCGCTGGAGGTTCTCGGTGTACTCGTCCTCGCCGTACGCCACCTGGTGGCCGCCGTTGGCGAGGGCCAGGGCGGCCAGCACCTCGGGGTGGGCTCCGGCGTAGTTGTCACTGGCGAAACCGCGGACCTGCGGGTCGTGGTGGCGACGCGCGTCGGTCCTGGGAGGGTTCACGGCTTCTCGGTCAGCCACAGACGGTTTCCGTTCACTTCGGCGGCGGGCTTGTGCCAGACGCCCTCGATGGCCTCGGCCAGGTCCTTGACGTCGGTGAAGCCCGCGAACTTCGCGTTGGGCCGCTCGGCGCGCATCGCGTCGTGCACCAACGCCTTCACCACCAGGATCGCAGCGGCGGAGGTCGGGCCCTCGGGGCCCCCGGCCTTGCGGAAGTAGTCGGCCAGGGCGAGCGTCCATGCCTCGGCGGCGGCCTTGCCCGCGGCGTACGCGGCGTTGCCCGCGGTGGGCCTGCTCGCGGCGGAGGCGCTGATCAGGACGTACCGGCCGCGCTCGCTGCGCTGCAGCGCCTCGTGGAAGGCGAGGGAGGTGTGCTGCACCGTCTTGACGAGCAGCAGCTCCAGGAAGTCCCAGTCGTCCAGGCTGGTCTTGGTGAAGGTCTCGCTGCCCCGCCAGCCGCCGACGAGGTGCACGAGACCGTCGACGCGGCCGAAGTCCTTCTCGACGTGGGTGGCCCAGTCCCGGGTGGACTGGAGGTCGAGCAGATCCACCGTGTCACCCGTGACGGTCGCGCCGCCGGAGGCGTAGCGGGCCGCGTCCACGGCCTCCGACAGGCGCTGCGGATCGTTGTCCGCCCCGACGACGGTCGCGCCGGCCTCGGCCAGCCGCACCAGCGTCGCACGCCCTGCGGGTCCGCCCGCGCCCGCCACCGCGATCACCGCACCGCTGAGAGCACCGTTGCTCACCATGTCGTTCCCCTCTTGAGCCGTGTTCCGCAGCCGGTCGCTCACGCGGCGACCGGCTCGGCGCTGTCCGCCGTGATGCCCTTGGTCTCGGCGATCACGTTCTTCAGTTTCTTGGACAGGGCCTCGTAGAACATGCTCAGCGGAAACTCGTCCGGAAGCACGTCGTCCACGAGCTTGCGCGGCGGCAGGGTCAGGTCCAGGGCGTCGGGACCCTTGGCCCACTTGGAGCCGGGGTGCGGGGCGAGGTAAGTGGCGACCAGCTCGTACCCGGCCAACCAGTGGACGAGCTTCGGGCGGTCGATGCCGTCCTTGTACAGCTTCTCGATCTCGGCGCACAGCTGGTTGGTGACCTGCGGGGCGCGCTCCCAGTCGATGGCGAGCTTGTTGTCGGTCCAGCGGACCACGTCGTGCTTGTGCAGGTAGGCGAAGAGCAGCTGGCCGCCGAGCCCGTCGTAGTTGCGGACCCGGTCGCCGGTGACCGGGAACCGGAACATGCGGTCGAAGAGGACCGCGTACTGCACGTCACGGGCCTGCGGGACGCCGTCGGCCGCCAGCTTCACGGCCTCCTTGAAGGCGGTGAGGTCGCAGCGCAGCTCCTCCAGGCCGTACATCCAGAACGGCTGGCGCTGCTTGATCATGAACGGGTCGAACGGCAGGTCGCCGTGGCTGTGGGTGCGGTCGTGGACCATGTCCCACAGGACGAAGGCCTCCTCGCAGCGCTTCTGGTCGTGGACCATGGCGGCGATGTCCTCGGGCAGGTTCAGGCCGAGGATGCCGACGGCCGCGTCGGTGACCCGGCGGAAGCGGGCGGCCTCGCGGTCGCAGAAGATGCCACCCCAGGAGAATCGTTCCGGCGCTTCGCGCACGGCGATGGTCTCGGGGAAGAGGACGGCGGAGTTGGTGTCGTAGCCGGCCGTGAAGTCCTCGAAGGTGATGCCGCAGAACAGCGGGTTGTCGTACCGGGTGCGCTCCAGCTCGGCCAGCCAGTCCGGCCAGACCATGCGCAGCACGACCGCCTCCAGGTTGCGGTCCGGGTTGCCGTTCTGCGTGTACATCGGGAAGACGACCAGGTGCTGGAGGCCGTCCGCGCGGCCCGCGGCGGGCTGGAAGGCGAGCAGCGAGTCGAGGAAGTCGGGCACCTGGAAGCCGCCGACGGCCCAGCGCCGCAGGTCCGTCACCAGCGCCCGGTGGTAGTCGGCGTCGTGCGGGAGCAGCGGGGACAGCTCTTCCACGGCGTCGACGACACGCCGTACGGCCGCCTCGGCGCCGGCCGGTGCGGGCGCACCCTCGGCCTCGAAGTCGATCGACCCGTCCTTCGACTGCCATGGCCGGATCCGCTCCACGGCATCCTTGAGCACGGGCCACGCCGGGTGCTCGACCACCCTGGTCACGGGAGGAACCTGCTCCTCCGAACCCACCTGCACAAGAATTTCCGTCATGACCCATCCTCCACGGGAGAAGCTTCCGTTAGGACACCGTATGCGTACGGGGTTTCTCCCAGCAAGGGGGATCTCGGGAAATTATCCTGCGGCATCCCGCCTTCACCGCGCTTTTTCCTGTGCGAAACCGTGAAGGCGCTCACATTCACTACGACCCGTGACGAGACGTCAGCTGCGGCGGACCGCATGGATCCGGCCGGTCAATGCGCGAGGGGACGCGCCCACCACCGGGTGACCGCCGACCGGGGCACGGGCCAGGTGCCGCGCACCCGGCACACCAATCCCCCCGTGTACGTACGGGTTCATCGCGACGGGCGGCCATTAGGCTGCGCCCAGCAGCGTGGACAGCGACGTCCGTCGTACGGTTCGCGCGCCTGCACCCATCGCCGCCGTCGACGGAAGCGAGTTGAATCTTGAACTTCCTTACCATCGGTCACCGCGGAGTCATGGGCGTCGAGCCCGAGAACACCCTCCGTTCCTTCGTCGCCGCGCAGCAGGCCGGCCTCGACCTGATCGAACTCGATCTCCACCTGAGCAAGGACGGCGCCCTGGTCGTCATGCACGACGCGGAGGTGGACCGCACGACCGACGGCACCGGCCCGATCGCCGAGAAGACCCTGGAGGAGCTGCGCGGGCTGGACGCGGGCCGGGGCGAGCGGGTGCCGGTGTTCGAGGAGGTCCTGGACGCCGTGCGGACGCCCCTGCAGGCCGAGATCAAGGACGTGGCGGCGGCCCGCGCGCTGGCCGAGGTCATGCAGCGGCGGGACCTGGTGTCCCGCGTGGAGGTGTCCTCGTTCCACGACGAGGCGGTCGCCGAGATCGCCCGGCTGGTGCCGGGGGTGCGCACCGCGCTGATCGCCAGCCGCTACGGCACCGACGTGGTGGAGCGGGCCCAGGAGGCGGGGGCGGCCACTCTCTGCCTCAATATCCGGCGGCTGACCCTGGAGGTCGTCGAGCACGCCCGCAAGGCGGATCTCCGGGTGATCGGCTGGGTGGTGAACACCCAGGACGATCTGCGGCTGGTGCGCGCGCTCCAGCTGGACGGTGCGACGACCGACTATCCGGAGATCAAACGCACCGCCCGCTTCACGGCCTGAACGCCGGCCCGCGCCTCACACCAGCGGCTTGACCAGCAGCTCGAACTGCAGGTCGTCCCGCTGCGGAATGCCGAAGCGCTCCTCGCCGTACGGGAACGGCGTCATCTTTCCCGTACGGCGGTAGCCGCGCCGCTCGTACCAGGCGATCAGGTCGTCGCGCACCGAGATCACCGTCATGTGCATCTCGGTGACGCCCCATTCCTCCCGCGCCTGGCGCTCGGCCTCGGCGATGACGACCTTGCCGAGGCCGGCGCCCTGGAGGGCGGGGCTCACCGCGAACATGCCGAAGTAGGCGTGGGCACCGCGGTGTTCGAGCTGGCAGCAGGCGACGACCCCGCCGTCCCGCTCGACGACGAGCAGCTTGCCGTCCGACGCCTTGATCACTTCGAGGACGCCCTCGGGGTCGGTCCGCTGCCCCTCCAGGATGTCCGCCTCGGTGGTCCACCCGACCCGGCTGTCGTCGCCCCGGTAGGCCGACTCGATCAACGCGACCAGGACGTCGACATCGGCATCGGTGGCGTCGCGGAAGGCCGGTCCGGCGGCGACGTTCTCCATGGGTGGGTTCTCCGATCTCAAGCGCGACTGAGCCGGAGCCGAGCCTATCCCCGCGGCTCGGCCCGGATTCCCACTGGTCACCACGCTGTCCCGAGGCGGCCTGCCGCTACGCTCCGGTCGCATGGTGCATGTACTGAGCAGCCGTACGCTGATCCACCCCACCGACCCCGAGCGGTCCCGCGCCTTCTACGGTGAGGGGCTCGGGCTCGCCGTCTACCGCGAGTTCGGTGAGGGGCCGGAGCGCGGCACGGTCTACTTCTTCGGCGGCGGGTTCCTGGAGGTCTCCGGGCGGTCGGACACGCCGCCCTCGCCGGCCGTGCAGCTGTGGCTGCAGGTCGCGGACGTCGCGGCGGCGCACGAGGAGCTGGTGGCGAAAGGCGTCGCGATCGTGCGCCCGCCCGTGAAGGAGCCGTGGGGCCTGGTCGAGATGTGGATCGCCGATCCGGACGGGATCAGGATCGTGCTGGTGGAGGTGCCGGCCGACCACCCGCTGCGCTATCGGCCGGGGATCTAGCGGGGCCGGCGCCCGAGGGCCGGTGCCGGGCGGGCGACGGGGGCCGAGCCGGCGGTCAGGCCCGCAGCGCGCCCGTCCTGCCCTCCAGTCGGCCCAGCAACTCCGCGAGGAGCCCTGCCAGTTCGCCCTGCCCCTCGGGGGCGAGGACGGACAGTACGGCCGTCTCGTAGGCGAGTTGTTCGGGCAGGAGGCCGTCGACGAGGTCGCGGCCCGCGTCGGTGAGGCGGAGGTGGGCGACCCTGCGGTCACGGGCGTCGCCGCGCCGCTCGACCAGGCCGCGTTCGGTGAGCTGCTTGAGGCGTTTGGTGACGGCGGCGCCGGAGGAGAAGGTCTCCTTGGCGAGCTCGCTCGGGGTCAGCTCGTGGCCGGTGCGGCGGAGCGCGCCGAGCAGGTCGAACTCGGGGCGGCTGAGGCCGGCCCGGCGCAGCGGGGCGTCCTCGGCCTGCTGGAGGAGGGCGGCGCAGCGGTTGATCCGGCCGATGACCTCCATGGGACCCGTGTCCAGCGATGGATGGACACTCCGCCACTGCCGGACGACGGCCGCGACCGTGTCGTCCCTGCCGGCGCCTCGGCTCGCACCCTCTCCCGGGCCTCTGCCCGTGTCGCTCCCGGCCGCCGGTCGTCCGTTGGTCGCCGTCATGGCCGTACGTCCTCCGTTGTCCTCGCGCCGTCCCAGGAGTGCGCTCCCTGGCGTCGTACCGTCGCGGCGAGCGTACGGTGTCCGGACTGCTCGGCGAGCACGACCCGCTCCTGGGGCAGCGCGCGCTGCCACCACTCGCCTGACGCGGCGTCGGAGGTGGCGCGCAGGTCGGCCAGGGCGGCGGACAGGGTGCGGCGGGCGGCCTCCAGGGCACGCGGGGCCGGCTGCGGCCCGGCGAGCAGGTGGGCGGCCTGTTCGCGGGCCCGTTCGACGCCGGTCAGGGCGTGTTCGATCCGGTCGCCGGCCCGGCGGTTGGTGACGACGACGGCGGTGGCGAAGCCGACGAGCGCGCCGACCAGGGTGTCCACGACCCGCTCGGTGATCAGCTGCCCGGCGTCCTGGGTGCGGGCGAACTCGGTGACGAGCAGGGCCATCGGGGTGACGCAGACGCTGCCGAGCCAGTAGTTGCGGCCGATCAGCGCCTCGGCGCCGAAGTTGAAGGCGAGGCAGCACAGCACCAGGGCGGCCGGGTGGAGGTGGGCGAGCGGTACGACGGCGGCGAAGACGAGGACGCCGAGGAGGTTGCCGACGACACGCTGGACGCCCCGGCTCCAGGTGAGGGTGACGTTGGCCTGGTAGAGGGAGGCGGCGGTGACCAGCGCCCAGTAGGGGCGGCCGACGCCGAGGGCGAGGGAGGCGTATCCGGCGAGGGCGCAGCCGAGCGCGGTGCGGACGGCGAAGGGGGCGAGCGGGCCGAGCCGGCGCCACAGCGGGCGCTGCGGTACGCCGCGTTCGGCGTCGACGCCGAGGAGGTCGTCGTCGGCACCGGCGACGCGCGGGACGCGTCCGGTGCCGCGCAGTGCGCGGGCCCACCCACGCAGCACTGCCGGGTCGGCGTCGGCCGGGGCGGCGAGGGCGACCTCGGCGCGGACGACGAGGTGTTCGAGGGCGCGCCGGGTGCGGTCGGTGCGGGCGCCGGTGGCGAACAGGGACTGCCAGGCGGCCTGCACGGCGGCGGCCGCGGCGGCCCGGGCCCGGGCGTTGCCGGTGCCGGTGCCGTGGGTGTCCGCGTAGGCGGCGGTGGCGTTCAGGGCGTGGGCGGTGGCCCGGCGTTCGGGGCCGTGCGGGCGCAGCAGCCCGGGGGCCATGCCGACCAGCCAGGCCCAGGCGCCCGCCGCCAGGGCGAGGCCGACGTGGCCGGGGACCTGGCCGAGGGTCTGCGGGGCGAACAAGGAGGCGGAGCTGATGAAGGTGAGGACCACGTTCCCGGGCGGCCCGACGCGGGTGGCGTCGCAGAGGACCTTCTGTACGGCGGCCATGAGCGCGCCGACGGTGACCAGGACGACGGCGTTCGTGGTGAGCGAGGCGGCGGTCAGGGCGACGGCGAGGCCGCCGGCCATGCCGAGGATCACCCACGCCAGGGCGCGGGCGCGGGCGGGGTAGGGGCGGTTGTGACCGTAGAGGGCGCACAGCGATCCGGCCATCGTGTACATCGCCAGGTCGAGGCGGCCGAGGGCCAGCAGGACCAGGTTGGGCGGGGCGACCGCGGCGACCACGCTGCAGGCGGGCTTGAACCAGATGTCGGAGGGCCGGCCGAGGCGCAGCACACCGGCGAGGGGCAGACGGCGGGTGGTCGTAGGGGTCGCGGTGCTCATACCCATCAATTTAGCATGTGTTTTACCAGTAAAACATCCTCGAACGGCCCTGCTCACAGGCTGTGCTCCGGCGAATGCTCCCCGTGTACACCCTTGCGCTCGCGTGCGCGCCGTACGGCCGGGGCATCGCATCCATCGACGCGACGTCGAGCGGGGAGGTGCGCCGTGCACGGACCGGCTTCGCCCGGCTGGCTGCTGGTCGCGCTGTGCGCGGCGACCGGGGCCTACTGCCTGCTGCGGATGCGCAGCAGTGTCCGGGAACAGCGGCGCGCCGCGGGCAGCGAGGCGCTGATGGGGTTCGGCATGGCCGTCATGGCCGTGCCCGCGACGGTGTTCACGCCACCGGTGTGGGCGTGGCCGCTGTACGCGGCGGTGTTCGGCGCGGCCGCGCTGCGCGCCCTGTGGAGCGCCCGCAGCAGCCCGCACCATCTGCACCATCTGGTGGGGGCGGCGGCGATGGTCTACATGGCGGTGGCGATGGCGGCCACCCCCGGCGCCCACCATCACGGCGGTGCCGGAGTCCCGCTGGTGACCGGGCTGTTGCTGCTCTACTTCGCCGGCTACGTGCTGCTGTCCGGCGCCCGGCTCGTCCCGGTCGCGGTGGCCGCCGGGCCGGGCGCCGTCAGGTGGGGCGACCGGCCCGAGCTGGCGCGGGCGTGCCGGCTGTCCATGGGGATCGGCATGGTGGCGATGCTGCTGGCGCTGTGAGGGAGTGACGGCACGCGCGGCGCAGACGTTGCTTGCGTCACTTTGGCGTCATGGCCTGTACCCGTGAACGGTCCCCCGCTCATAGGGTGCTGGCCATGATGGTCCCCGTGGCACTGTTGCTGCTCGGCACCCTGACCGCCGTGGTCGGCCCCCGGCTGCTCGCCCGGGCCGACTGGACGGACCGGGAGCCGGTGGTCGCACTGTGGGTGTGGCAGTGCGTGGTGGCGGCCGTTCTGCTGTGCTGCGCGCTGTCGATGACGCTGAGCGCGGCGGCGGCCTGGCAGGCGGTGCGCGGGCACGTGTTCGCGACCGCCCCGAGCGGGGTGGTGGACGCCTACGCGCTCGGTACGACCGGCCCGTGGGCGGCGGTGACCGCGGTGGCCCTCGCCTGCGCCGGCCTGTGGAGCGGGGCGATGCTGGTACGGGAGATCGCGCGGGCCAGGGCCCGGCGAAACCGGCAACAGGCCGAACTGCTGGTCCGGGCACCGCTGTTGCCCGGCGAGGAACCGGCCGACGGCCGACTCGTCGTCCTTGAGGGCGAGCGCCCGGATGCCTGGTGGCTACCGGGAACGGCGCCCCAACTCGTCGTGACCACGGCCGCGTTGCGTCGCCTGAAGGGGCGTCAGCTGGACGCGGTCCTCGCCCACGAGCAGGGCCACGCGCAGGCCCGGCACGACTGGCTGCTGCACTGTTCGGCCGCCCTGGCGGGCGGGTTCCCGCAGATCCCGGTGTTCGCCGCGTTCCGCGACGAGATGCACCGGCTGGTCGAACTGGCCGCCGACGACGTGGCCTCCCGGCGCCACGGCCGCCTCACCACCGCCCTCGCCCTGGTCGAACTCAACGAGGACCGGGGGGTGTTCGGCCCCGGGCCGACCCCGCACGCCCATGTCCCGCAGCGGGTCCACCGGTTGCTCACCGCCCCGGACCGCCTCCCCGCCCGGCACCGGCTGCGGCTGACCGCGACGGCCGCCCTGGTCCCGGTGATCCCGGTGCTGGTGGCGCTCGTACCGAGCCTGCGCGCCCTCGGGTAAGGCCGTACCCGTCGGGGGAATTGCCCCGCGGGCAATGATTCGGCAAAGATCGCGTCATGTGCCCCCCGCCCGACGACCGCCCGGCTCGTCTTCTCACGACCGCCGTTCTCGCCCTCTCCTCGGCGCTGCTGCTGGCCCTCGTCGCCGGCGAGTGGCCTCCCCTGGTCGCGGTGGACGAGGGCATCGCCGACGCCACCCACCGCTGGGCCGTGGCGGACCACGGCACCACACAGGTGCTGCGCGTCCTGGCGGACTGGGTCTGGGACCCGCTGACCATGCGCCTGCTGTGCGCCGCGGTCGCGGTGTGGCTGGTGTGGCGGCACTCGGCGTGGTGGACCGCGCTGTGGCTGACCCTGACCTGCGCGCTCGGGACGGTCGCCCAGCAGTCCCTCAAGGCCGCCGTCGGCCGCCCGCGACCGGTGTGGGCCGACCCGGTCGACTCCGCCCGTTACGCGGCCTTCCCGTCCGGCCACACCATGACGGCGACGGTGGTCTGCGGCCTGCTGCTGTGGCTGCTGCACCGCTGCGGCGCCGGTCGCGCGATATGGCGTACGGCCCTGGTCGCAGCCGGGATCTCGGTCCTGGGCGTCGGCCTGACCCGGGTGTGGCTCGGCGTCCACTGGCCCTCGGACGTGCTCGGCGGGTGGTTGCTCGGGGCCCTGGTGGTGGCGCTGGCGGTGCTGGCGTACGAGTGGGAACGCGACGGCCGGGGACACCCTCGCCCGTAGCCCGCGCCGCGGCGGCCGTCGGTAGAGTCCGGCACATGACTGCCGTGCTCTTCGACTTCTCCGGAACCCTCTTCCGCATCGAATCCACCGAATCCTGGCTGCGGGCGGTGCTCGCCGAGGCCGAAGTACCGCTTTCCGAAGGCGAGTTGGCGGAGGCGGCGCGTGCGCTGGAGGTGGCCGGCGCGCAGCCCGGCGGGGCCTTCCCGGTCGCGGTGCCCGAGGAGCTGTCCGGGGTGTGGGCGGTGCGGGACGAGAGCGCGGAGCTGCACCGGGCCGCGTACACCGGCCTGTCCCGGCGGGTGGCGCTGCCGGACGCCGGCCTGCACGACGCGCTGTACGAGCGGCACATGGACCCGCGGGCCTGGTCGCCGTACCCGGACGCCGCCCGGGTGCTGCGCACGCTGCGCGGGAACGGCATCGCTGTCGGCGTGGTCAGCAACATCGGCTGGGATCCGCGCCCGGTCTTCCGCGAGCACGGGCTCGACGCCTACGTGGACACGTACGTCCTGTCGTACGAACACGGCGTCCAGAAGCCGGATCCGCGGCTCTTCACGGTCGCCCTTGAGGCGCTCGGGGCCGAAGCGGGCGAGACGCTGATGGTCGGGGACAGCAGGCCCGCCGACGGCGGCGCGGCGGCGCTCGGCTGCCGGGTGCACTTCGTGGACCATCTGCCGGTGGCCGAACGGCCGGACGCGCTGCTGCCGGTCCTGGACCTGGTGGGCGTGGCCCGCCGACCGGCCACGCCCACCCAGGCCTGACCTGTCGCGCCGTCCGCCCGAGACGCTCCCCCGTGTCGCCCCGGACGGACGGCAGCCCTGAACAGGCCCCGCACAGGGCGGTGCCCACTGCGTCGATTATAGTTGGCTGGCAGCCAGTCAACGCAGGAGTTCCAGGATGTCCCCCCGCAGCCCCTCGGTCAATGAAGAATTGCGCAGGCGTTCGCGCGAGCGGCTGCTCCAGGCCGCGGTGGAGCTGGTCGACGAGCACGGTTTTGAAGCGACCACACTGGGTGCCATCGCGGACCGGGCGGGGTCGGCGCGCGGACTGGTCTCGTACTACTTCCCCGGCAAGCGCCAGCTGGTCCAGTCCGCCGTGCACCGGCTGATGCACCGCACGCTGGAGGAGGCGCTGGAGCACGAGCCGCGCACCGAGGACGGGCGGGAGCGGCTGGCCCGGGCCATCGACTCGATCCTGGGGCTGGCGCAGGACCGGCCGGTGCTGATGCGCCAGCACATGGCGGGCCTGCTCCAGGCCGAGGGCTTCGTGCAGTGCCCCGAGCAGCGGCGGCTGGCGGAGCTGCTGGGCGACACCGTCGCCCGGTACGGCTCGCACCACGTCGAGGTCGACTACCCCATGCTGCGCGCCATGCTGATGGGTGCGGTGTACGCGGCGCTGGTGCCGGGTGTGCCGATGCCGATCCCCGCACTGCGGGCGGAGCTGTTCGAGCGCTACGGGCTCGACTCGGAGCTGGGCCTGCCTCCGGAGTCCGGGCCCGCGACCGAACGGCGGGACCTGTCACGGTTCTTCGCCACCGAGGACCGGACCGAGCCCGAACCCGGATCAGAGTCCGGACCCGGATCGGAGTCCGAACGTCGAGGTCTGCCGCCTCTGGACGACGGGAGGCATTCATGATCGGCTTGGGGCATGGGTTCTCTGATACGCCATGTCACCATCGACGCCGCCGACCCGTTCGCTCTCGCGGGCTTCTGGGCTCAGGCCCTGGACGGCTCGCTGGCCGATGACGACTTTCCCGGCGATCCGGAGGCCGTGGTCACGACCGCTGCCGCCACCTTGCTGTTCATCAGGGTCGACGACCGCAAGGCGGTGAAGAACCGCGTCCACCTGGATCTCCAGCCCCAGGACCGCACCCGGGACGAGGAGGTCGAGCGCCTGCTCTCGCTCGGCGCCACGCTCCAGGGGGACCACCGGCGGCCCGACGGAACCGGGTGGGTGACGCTGTACGACCCCGAGGGCAACGAGTTCTGTGTGGAACGCAGCGCGGCGGAACGGGCGAACCGCTGACCCCGAAGGCCGACCGGACTTCTGGCCTTCCGGCGCATGCGCAACGTAATCGCATGATCACACACACGGCACCCGGACGCGCATCCACGTCACCCCAGCGGCCCCTGTCTGGACGACCAAGCCGGTGGGATGCTGGAAGGACCAGCCCCTCGGGCAAGGAGTCCCCCTGTGTTGCGTGTCGCCGTCGTCGGCTCCGGGCCGAGCGGGTGCTACACCGCCCAGAACCTCGTCCAGCTCGACTCCACGGTGTGCGTGGACGTCCTGGACCGGTTGCCGTGCCCGTACGGACTGGTGCGGTACGGCGTCGCCCCTGACCACGAGAAGATCAAGTCCCTCCAGGGGAACCTGCGCACCGTGCTCGAGCACGAACGGGTGAGGTTCCTCGGCGGGGTCCGGGTCGGGGGCACGGGCGGACTGGCCGTGGAGCGGCTGCGGGAGCTGTACCACGCGGTGGTGTACTGCGTGGGCGCGGCGACCGACCGGCGGCTCGGGATTCCCGGCGAGGAGCTGCCGGGCAGCTGGTCGGCGACCGAGTTCGTGTCCTGGTACAGCGCGCATCCGGACGCGATCGACGCCGGGTTCGTGCGCGACGCCCGGTCGGCGGTGGTCATCGGGGTCGGCAACGTCGCGGTGGACGTGGCGCGGATGCTGGCCCGGGGCGTGGCGGAGCTGAGCCCCACCGACATGCCGCAGGCGGCGCTGACGGCGCTGGCGGCGAGCCGGATAGGAGAGGTTCACGTGGTGGGCCGGCGGGGCCCCTCGCAAGCTCGGTTCACCACGAAGGAGCTGCGCGAGCTGGCCGGGCTGCCGGGGACCGAAGTCCTGGTGGATGCGGCCGAGTTGGCGCTCGACCCGGCCTGCGCCGACCCGTCCGGGCTGCCCGCCGCCCAGCGCCGCAACGTGGAGGTGCTGCGCGGCTGGGGCGAGGCCGGCGGCCGGGGAGCGGACCGTAGCATCCGGCTGCGTTTCTTCCTGCGCCCGGTCGAACTGCTCGACGACGGCGGCCGGGTGGGCGCGGTGCTCTTCGAACGCACCGAGCCGGACGGCAGGGGCGGAGTGCGCGGCACCGGGCGGTACGAGACGGTCGAGGCCCAGTTGGTGCTGCGGTCGGTCGGCTATCGCGGGGTGCCGCTGGACGGGCTCCCGTTCGACGAGGAGAGCGGCACCGTGCCGCACGAGGCGGGCCGGGTCCTGGACAGCTGCTTCGGCGCGCCCGGCGACTACGTGGCGGGCTGGATCAAGCGCGGCCCGACCGGCGTCATCGGGACCAACCGGCCCGACGCCAAGGAGACGGTGACCTCCCTCCTGGAGGACGCGCCCGCGCTGCTGTGCAAGGAGGTGCCGGCGGATCCGGTCGCCGCGCTGCGCTCGTTGGGCATCGAGCCGGTCCCGTGGACGGGATGGCAGGCGATCGAGCGGGCCGAGGCGGCGCTCGGTGCCCGGCTCGGCCGGAGCGTGGTCAAGCTGGCCGACTGGAACTCCCTGCTGACAGCGGCGCGGGCCGGGTCGTAGCGGAGCCGAATCCGTCCGCGTCCAGGTGGGCATGACACGTATCGGCAACAGACCGGAAATCAACAAACTGTTCAAACAGCTTACGGTCTCGTGCTGTCCGGATGTCGTCCCCGCTCTGGAGTCCCCATGGCCACCACCAGTGCCTCCGTCCATCCCGTCGACGAGGTCCCACCCGTACGGCAGTTGACCGCGTTCGGCCTCCAGCACGTGCTCGCGATGTACGCGGGCGCGGTCGCCGTCCCGCTGATCGTGGGCGGCGCGATGAAGCTGTCGCCCGCCGACCTGGCGTATCTGATCACCGCCGACCTGCTGGTGTGCGGCATCGCCACGCTCATCCAGTGCGTCGGCTTCTGGCGCTTCGGCGTCCGGCTGCCGATCATGCAGGGCTGCACGTTCGCGGCGGTCTCGCCGATGGTCCTCATCGGTACGACGGGCGGCGGACTCCCCGCGATCTACGGCTCGGTGATCGTGGCGGGCCTGGCGATCATGCTGCTCGCACCCGTCTTCGGCAGACTGCTGCGCTTCTTCCCGCCCCTGGTCACCGGCACGGTGATCCTGATCATCGGCGTCTCGCTGCTGCCGGTGGCCGGCAACTGGGCGGCGGGCGGCGCCGGCGCGAAGGACTTCGGGGAGCCGAAGAACCTGGCGCTGGCGGCGTTCGTGCTCGCGGTGGTGCTCGGCGTGCAGCGGTTCGCGCCCGCCTACCTCGCCCGGATCGCGGTCCTGATCGGCATCGCGGTGGGCCTCGCGGTGGCGGTGCCCTTCGGGTTCACGGACTTCAGCGGGATCGGGGACGCCGACTGGCTCGGCATCAGCACGCCGTTCCACTTCGGGGCGCCGACGTTCCGGGCCTCGGCGATCGTCTCCATGCTGGTGGTGGCCCTGGTCACGATGACCGAGACGACCGGTGACCTGCTCGCGGTCGGCGAGCTGACCGGCCGCCGTGTCGAGTCGCGCTCTCTCGCCGACGGTCTGCGCGCCGACGGCCTCTCGACCGTCCTCGGCGGTGTCTTCAACACCTTCCCGTACACGGCGTTCGCGCAGAACGTGGGCCTGGTCGGCATGACCCGGGTGCGCAGCCGCTGGGTGGTCGCGGCGGCCGGCGGCATCCTGGTGCTGCTCGGCCTGCTGCCCAAGCTGGGCGCGGTGGTCGCGGCGATTCCGGCTCCGGTGCTGGGCGGCGCAGGCCTGGTGATGTTCGGCACGGTCGCGGCGAGCGGCCTGCGCACCCTGGCGGCCGTCGACTTCCACGGCAACAACAACCTGACGGTGGTCGCCGTCTCGGTGGCGGTCGGCGTGCTGCCGGTGGGCGTGCCGACGGTCTACGCGAAGTTCCCGGACTGGTTCCAGACGGTGATGAACAGCGGCATCAGCGCCGGCTGCCTGACGGCGATCGTCCTGAACCTGCTCTTCAACCACCTGCCGTCGCGGGCGGACTCAACCCCGGGAACGGTCCCCACCGGAGCCGAGTCCGCCTAGCTCACCGACCGCCGAACAGTCCCGCCGGCACCGCCGCCGCCAGCGCCCCGTACCCGGTCGGGTCGAGGTGCAGCCAGTCCCCCACCTGGAGGTCGGCCCGCAGGCGGCTCGGGTCGGCCGGGTCCCGGACCGCCCGGTCGAAGTCGAGCACCGCGTCGAAGTGCCCGGGCCCCCGGACCCACGTGTTGACGCGCTGCCGGGCCGCCTCGCGTACGCCCGCGCCGTCGTCGTAGGCGTTGCCGCCGAAGGGCAGCAGGGTGGCGCCATAGACGCGGATGCCCTGGGCGTGGGCGCGGACGACGATCTGCCGGTAGGCGGCGATGAGATCGTCGGCGACGGCCTGCTGGGCCTGCGGGGTGGCGGCGGCGGTGCCGATGTCGTTGACGCCCTCGAAGACGATCAGCCAGGAGACCCCGCTGCGGGAGAGGACGTCGCGGTCGAGGCGGGCCAGGACGTTGGGCCCGAGGCCGTCGTCGAGAACCCGGTTGCCGCCGGCCGCCTGGTTGAGCACGGCGACGTCCGAGGTGCCGGCCCGGTTCTGCAGCCGGTCGAAGAACTGGTCGGGCCAGCGGTCGTTGCCGTTGGTCGTGGACCCCCGGCCGTCGGTGAGGGAGTCGCCGAGCACCGCCACGGCCCGGGTCGCGGCGGGCGCCAGGACCTCGACGTCGCTCAGCAGGTACCAGTGGTCGACCGCGGTAGCGCCGGTCAGCTCCGGGTCCTGCACGTGGTCGCCGCCGACGAGGTACGACGTGGTGCGCGAGCCCGGATGCGAGGTGAGCGCCAGGTCGGGCTGGCCCTGCGCGGTGTACGCCGTGACCGTGAGATCGGCCCCCGGGGCCAGCTCGAAGTCCACGGGATCGGAGACGACCTGGGCCCCGACGGGTACGACGGTCGCGGCGCGCCCGGAGAACGTCACCCGGTGCAGGCTGCCGGGAACGATCGCGCTGACCCCCGCCTTTCCGCCCGCCGGCAGCGCCACGGTCACCGAGGTGAGCGGGAGCGCGGTGTCGCCGTAGGCGTTGGAGAAGCGCAGCCGGAGCCGGTGGGCGCCGACGGTCACGCGGACGGTCTGGCGCAGGGTGGTGTCGGCCAGCACCGAGTTCTGTCCCGTGAAGGGCGCGGGCGGCAGATTGCCGACCTCGGTGAGCTGGGGCATCCCGGTCCAGGTGTTCACCCAGTGGCTGCCCAGGTGAGTGGCCGAGGCGACCGGGCGCGGACTGCGCACGAGCGCGGTGACAGCCGTGCCGGTCACCACCAGGGCGAGGGCCAGGACGCAGATGCTGAGGAGCGTGGCGAGCGGCGTTCTGCCGGGCTGCGGCTTCACGGGGGCCTTCCTGTCGCGCTGGGACCACGGCTGAGCCGTCGTCAACTGACCGTGCAGGGGCCCCTTTCTGATCGCGGCTCGGTGCGGCGTCGTGCGGGGAACTTCCGGCATGGTGGCATGGACACGGCCATCCATGGAAGCGCTCCCACGTCACTTTGCGGGACGCCACGACGACCGGAACGGATACCGCGCGAAGCGTTGACTAGAAAGCGCTTGCATCCTACGTTCCGTTCAGGAACCTGACCGACGGGCCTCGAAAGGCCTTCATTCGCGCAGGTGTCCCTCTCCGATGTTCCAGGGGATGAACATGCCTCAACCTCTTGACCATCCCGCCGGAGCGTCGGCAGCACCCCCACTCGAGAGAAGGCATACGGGACATGACTTCACGAGCACGGAGCAGTGCACGCGCACTGATGGGCGGCCTGGCCGTCCGCGGCGCGCCCGCCGCGGACGGCATCCACTGCGAGGGCAGCTGCACCCTGCAGAACGTGTGGTGGGAGGACGTCGGCGAGGACGCGGCGACCTTCCGCGGCTCCTCGTCGTCCAACGTCTACACCGTCTCCGGCGGCGGGGCGAAGGAAGCCGGCGACAAGGTGTTCCAGTTCAACGGCGCCGGGACGCTGAACGTGTCCGGCTTCGCGGTGCAGAACTTCGGCAAGCTGGTCCGCTCGTGCGGCAACTGCTCCACGCAGTACAAGCGCACGATCAACGTCAACACCGTCGAGGCGACGTACAAGGGCAGCGCGCTGGTCGGGATCAACACCAACTACGGGGACAGCGCGACGCTGAAGAACATCACGATCGTCGGGGACAGCGGCAAGAAGATCGTGCCCTGCCAGAAGTACATCGGCAACAACACGGGCGCGGAACCGACGACGAACGGGAGCGGGCCGGACGGGACGTACTGCCAGTGAGCCGGGGCGGTGGGGCCGCCGCGTCCTGCCGGGCGGCGGCCCCACCGGCACGCGCCCGTCTCACACCTCGACGAGGCCGAGTTGCCGCAGCATGCCGAGCTCGTCGCTGCTGCCCCAGCGTTCGACCAGTTTGCCGTCGCCGTCGAAGCGGCTGATCTGCATGCCCCGGTAGCTCACCTGCTTGCCGGTCGCCGGATGCCCCATCAGCGGCCCCAGGTTCGTCCCGGAGATGACATAGGCGAAGGCCAACTCGTCGTCGGTGGCGACCAGATGCTCCACCTGGAGGTCCAGGTCGGGGAAGGCCGTCCGCAGCTCGCCGAACATGGTCTTGTACCCCCCGGGCCCCGGCGCCTGTCCCGGGGCGGGATCATGGTCGGTCGAGCCGGCCGCGACGATCTCGTCGAGGGCATCGAGGTCGCCGGCGACGACGGCCTCTCCGAAAGCAGTCTGTGCGGCAATGTTCGTCTGCTGAGCCATGGGCACTCCCGGAGCATCTGGGCCACTGGCCTGTCTGTCGGCTGCGAAGCGCATGCACACGGTATGTCGACCGTACACCGGTCCCCCATCCCCAGCATGTCTGCGCGACGGGCCTTCGGGGCCACCGCTCTCCGCCGCGTCTCACGCGCCCAGCCGAAGCCGCCGCAGCACGTCGGCGACCTGCTTGCGGTCGTCGCCCGACAGGCCGCGCAGCGGGAGGGGCAGGCTGTGGTCCGGCGTGAGGCCGAGTTCGGCGGCGGCCGCCGCGATGACCCGCAGCGATCCGTGCCGGTCGAAGAGGTCCCACAGCGGCTGGAGCCGCTCCGACTCCTCCCGGGCCCGGTCCGCCCGCCCCGCCTGGACCGCCCTGGTGATGGCGAGGATCGGTCCGGGCAGGGTACCGGCGGTCACCGAGTACCAGGCGTCGCAGCCGGCGGTCAGCCCGGCCGCTCCGAACGCGTCCCCGCTCACCCCCACGGTCACGTGCCGCGGCAGGATCTCCCGCAGCCGCGCCACCCGGGCCCGGGCCGCGGCCGGGTCGGCGGGAACCCCGGGAATCTTGACCGACGCCACGCGGGGCAGCCGGCCCACCCGTGTGTACAGCTCGTCGGTGAAGGTGAACCGGGTGGTGCGCGGGTTGTCGTAGACCACCAGCGGAACGGAGAGGTTCGCGGTGACGTCCTCGTACAGACCGAACACGTCCTCGTCGGTCAGCGGCTGGTACGACACCGGGGCGAGCAGCACGCCCGCGACCCCGGCGTTCTGCGCGTCCTCGGCCGCCGCCAGCACGTCCCGGGTGCGCAGTGCCCCGATGCCCACGACCACCGGAACGCCGTCGGCGTGCTCCACCGCGATACGTGCGGCACGGGCCCGTTCCTGGAGGGTGAGGTAGGCGTACGACCCCGTGGAGCCCAACGCGCCGATCGAGTCGACCCCGGCCGCGGCGAGGCGCCGGACCAGATGGGCGAACGCTTCCTCGTCGATGTCCCCGTCGGCCGCGATCGGGGTCAGCGGAAAGGCACTCAGACCGGTGAACATGGGTGACTCCAAGGGTCGTTCGTCCTATCGGGGGTTGGCACGCAGCCAGGTCAGCACCTGGCCGGCGTGCTCGTCCGGCGGGAAGACCGGGTAGAAGACGTGCTCGATCACGCCGTCCAGGACGATCAGCGTGAGCCGCTTGTAGAGCGTCAGCCCGGCGGTGTCGAATGTCGGCAGACCGAGGGTGCGGGTCAGGCTGTGCGTGGGGTCGGAGAGCATCCGGAACGGCAGGCGGAGCCGTTCGACGACCTCCTGCTGGTAGGCGGTGTCCTGGCTGGAGAGGCCGAACACGCCGGCCGCTCCGGCGGCCAGCAGCTCCTGGTGGTGGTCGCGGAAGCCGCACGCCTCCGGGGTGCAGCCACGCGCCCCGGGGATCGCGTTCCACCCCTCGGGCAGGTCGGTGCCCGGGCGCCCGGTGAGCGGGTAGACGTAGAGCACCGTCCGGCCCGCGCCGAGCGCGTCGAGACGGACCGTCCCGCCGCCGGTGGCCCGCAGTTCCAGGTGCGGCACCTTCGTACCCGGCAGATGGGCGGCCGCGCCGTCGTCCTCGGGGACCGGCAGGTCGGCGGGCAGACTCAGGTAGTCGGTCATCGGGTCCTCTCCTTCGGCACGGCCGGCCGGTGCGACACGGCTGTTGCGGTGAGCGGCCTCGTGCAGGTGCGCGAGCAGAGCCGTCCGGCGGGCGGTGAGCCCGTCGATGCGCCGGGTGATCTCGTCGATCGCCTCCCGGTACTCGGCCAGCGAGGCGGGACAGTCGTCGGCGTGCCGATGTCCGACCACGAGACAGTCCAGGAAGGGACGGGTGCGCTCCACCGGGATGCCGAGCCTGCCGAGCGCCCGGATCTCCCGCGCGAGCCGTACGTCGCCCTCGCCGTAGTCCCGGTAGCCGTTGGCCAGCCGGTCGGGCGCGAGCAGTCCCAGCGATTCGTAGTAGCGCACCGCCTTGACCGTCACGCCCGCCCGGCGGGCGAGCTCACTGATCCGCATGTCTCTCACCTCGACGAACGCTAAACCCTGCCCCCGAGGGTAAGGTCAAGCCGCCTCGCCGGACCTGCCGCCGGGCTCAGTCGGCCGGGTCCCCCGGCGGCCCGCTCAGTTCCGCCCGGTACTCCGCGTACGCGGCGCGCAGTTCGTCGCCCGGCCAGTCGGCGGGCAGGAGTTCCGCGGGCAGGACGGGGTCGGTCAGCAGGTGCCGTACCGCTGCTGCGAAGACCGTGAATCGGTCGGCGGGAAGGCGGGATGCGGACGCTCGGGTCAGGAGGGCGCGGGCCGTGGCCGACCAGGTGGCCAACGGCCAGAGGTCCGCGGCCAGTTCGGCGGACGGGCGGTCGGGGCGGGCCGTGTAGGACTGGGCGGTCGCCGCCAGGTCGGCGGGAAACGGCCTCTCCAGGTTCGCCGGACGGAGCCAGACGCCTTCGCGGAGTTCGGCCAGGCGCAGGGAGGTCAGGCGGGTGCGCAGGTCGGCCCGGGCGGCGGGGCCGCGGCCCGTTGCCGTGACGACCAGCATCTCCCAGTCGCCCCGCCACGCGCGCGTACGGGGCCGTACCGCCTCGTCCTGGCGGCGCTGGCGGGCCAGCAGCCGGTCGCTGAGGCCGTAGACGGCGTCGTCGGTACGGCGCAGGTCGCCGGCCGCCGTCATGCGGCTGAGCGCGGCCCGGAGCGTGGAGCCGCCGACCCCGAAGGGCTCGACGAACCGGATCAGGTCCTTCACCGGCAGCTGCGGCGGATGCGTGCCCAGCAGCAGGCTCAGCACGACCGACCGGGCGGACAGGGGCCGCAGGCCGACGTCGGCGGGCTCGGCGGACACATCCTTCATGCGCATGGTCACGTACTGTACGTGCGGCGCCATGTTGCACCATTGCTGCGACCGCAGGATTACTGCAACATGGAAGCCATGGACTCGACCGTCGCGCTCCCGCAGCCGCAGTACGCCACCCACGACGTCACCAACCAGGCACCGCCGCTCGCCCCCTACGACGCCTCCGACGACCCGGCCCTGATCGAGGGGCTGCGCCGGGAGGGGGCGGAGTGGGCCGAGGAGGGGATCCGGCGGCTCGGGGTGCGGGCCGGGAGCGCGGAGGCGCAGGAGTGGGGTGAGCTGGCCAACCGGCACGAGCCGGAGCTGCGCACCCACGACCGGTACGGCAACCGGATCGACGAGGTCGACTTCCATCCCAGCTGGCACCACCTGATGCGGACGGCGGTGGCGGAAGGGCTGGCCGGGGCCGCCTGGGCGGACGACCGGGCGGGGGCCCATGTCGCGCGGACGGCGGGCGGACTGGTGTGGGGGCACACCGAATCCGGCCACGGGTGCCCCACGTCCATGACGTACGCCGCCGTTCCGGCGCTGCGCGCCCAGCCCGAGCTGGCCAAGGTGTACGAACCGCTGCTGACGAGCCGGGCGTACGAGCCGGGGCTGCGCGTGCCGACGGAGAAGCCGGGGCTGCTCGCCGGGATGGGCATGACCGAGAAGCAGGGCGGTTCGGACGTACGGACGAACACCACGGTGGCCTCCCCCACCGCCGAGCCGGGTGTGTACACCCTGCGCGGGCACAAGTGGTTCACCTCGGCGCCGATGTGCGACGTCTTCCTGGTGCTGGCCCAGGCACCGGGCGGCCTGTCCTGTTTCCTCGTCCCGCGTGTGCTGCCGGACGGCAGCCGCAACGCGTTCCGCATCCAGCGGCTGAAGGACAAGCTCGGCAACCGCTCCAACGCATCCTCCGAGCCGGAGTTCGACGGAACCGTGGCCTGGCTGGTCGGACCCGAGGGGCGGGGGGTGAAGACCATCATCGAGATGGTCAACTGCACCCGGCTGGACTGCGTCATGAACTCGGCGACCCTGATGCGCAAGACGCTCGTCGAGGCCGGTCATCATGTGCGCCATCGCAGCGCGTTCGGCGCGCGGCTCGTCGACCAGCCGCTGATGCGCAATGTCCTGGCCGACCTGGCGGTGGAGTCGGAGGCCGCGACCACGCTGACCCTGCGGCTGGCGGGGGCCGCGGACCGGGCGGTGCGCGGGGACGAGCAGGAGCGGGCCTTCCGGCGGATCGCGACCGCCGTCGGCAAGTACTGGGTGACCAAGCGCGGTCCGGCCTTCACCGCGGAGGCCCTGGAGTGCCTGGGCGGCAACGGTTACGTCGAGGACTCCGGCATGCCCCGGCACTACCGCGAGGCCCCGCTGCTGTCGATCTGGGAGGGCTCGGGGAACGTCAACGCGCTCGACGTGCTGCGCGCGCTGTCCCGCGAACCCGGCGCCGCCGACGCCCTGTTCGGCGAACTCGCGCTCGCGCGCGGCGCGGACGCCCGGCTGGACGCGGCCGTGACCCGGCTGAAGAACGAATTGGCCGAGACCGACCAGGTGGGGGCGCGCCGGCTGGTCGAGCGGATGGCGCTGGCGCTGCAGGCCTCGCTGCTGGTCCGGTACGCCCCGGCCGCCGTCGCGGACGCCTTCTGCGCGACCCGGCTCGGCGGCGACTGGGGGTACGCGTTCGGCACCCTGCCCGCCGGCACCGGGTTCGACGCGATCCTGGAACGGGCGCTGCCTGGCCGGAACTGATCCCTGTGCGGAGCGCCGTCGGCCGGTGACCGCCGACGGATCGCACACAGTTGCCGTCCGATTCCGCATCGTTGTCAGTGCGGTGGTGCAGACTCCGGAACAGGTGGTACTCGCCTGGGGAGGACAACGGTGTTCACGGGGATCGACGAGGTCGACTGGGCCTCGCTGCGGCACGCGTACGGCAACGCGGCGGACGTGCCCGGTCTGCTGCGCGGACTGGCCTCGGCGGACGCGGCCGAACGGGAGGCCGCGCTCGACGGGATGTACGGCTCGGTGCACCACCAGGGGAACGTGTACGACTCGACGCTCGCCTGCGTCCCGTTCCTCTTCGCGCTCGCCTCCCGTGCGGAGGTGCAGGACCGGGGCGCCATAGTCGAACTGCTGGTCAGCATCGGCGCGGAGAGCGCCGGTCCGCGGGCCGGGGCCGCCGTCCGCGCCGGCGCCGAGGCGCTCGTGCCGCTGGCCGACGACCCGTGCCCCGGGGTGCGCCGCACGGTGCCCGGGGCACTGGTCCGGTTCCTCGACGAACCGGACCGGGTGCTGGCGCTGTTACGGCGGCGGATCACGGTCGAGCGCGACGAACAGGTACTGCTCGCCCTGACCGAGGCCCTCGGCCTGTTCGTACGGTGCCGTCCCGAACGGGCGGCCGGGGCGGTCGAGTTGCTGGCCGCGCAGAGCGGTCCGCCGTACGCACCGACGGCGCGGCTGGCCGCCCTCGGACAGCTGGGCCTCGGCGCGCCGGAGCGGCTGCCCGCCGATCTGGTGCCGACCGCGGTCCGGCTGCTCAGGGAGCGGTCGGAGCGGCGGACGGCCGCTCCGGACCGGGTGGACGCGCACACCCTGGTCGGCCGGATACGGCGCCTGCGGCCCTCGGACGAGGAGGGTGCGTACCTGCTGCGCACCCTGCACCGGGCGCTGGACGACCGGGTGGCGGACCGGATCGCGCTGCTCGTCGGCCAGTTGAGCAGCCCGGACCCGATGGACCGGTGCAACGCGGTGTGGATGTCGGCCGGGCTGTTCCGTGGCCGGCGGGGGGACTTCGCAACGCCGGTCTCGCTGATAGGCAGGCAACTGGGCCGCGAACAGGACCAGTTGCGGGACGCGGCGGTCTCGGTGCTCGTGGAGCTGTTCGGGCTGGCCGCGCCGGCCGCCGACGAACTGCACGCGCTGGTGACCGTGCGGCCCGACCTGTGGGTGCACACCTGGGAGCGCGGCAGGCCCTCGCTGGGCGGTCCGCTGAAGGCGCTGGCCAGAAGCGGTGATCCGCGCGCGGTACCGGTCCTGTCCCAGTTGCTGGCGAGACCGGTGGTGCCCGGTGGGCTGGGCTTCGAGATCGTGCATCTGGGTCCGGCGGCCGCCCCGCTCGCGCCCGCGCTGCGGCACCGGCTCGGCCAGGTCGACCCGGACTCGCCCGAGGCCGCCGAACTGGCCGCCCCGCTGCTGGCGGCGGTCACCGCCCTCAAGGACCCGGCGGCGGTACCGGAGGTGCTGCGGCTGCTGCGCGGCGCACCGGACGGGCTGGGGGCCCGGGAAGCCCTCGTCGGGCAGGCGGTACGGGCGCTCGACGTCCTGGGTACGGCTGCCCGGGCGGCGGCGCCGGTCCTGCGCGGGCTCCTGGACACCCGGCACGCCGCCCTGGCGGCGGGGGCCCTGTGGTCGGCGGAGGGGGATGTGGCCGCCGTACTCCCGGTGCTGGTGCGGGAGCTGACGCACGGCCGCCACCGCAGCGCCCGGACGGCTGCCGAGCAGCTGGGCCGGCTGGGCGCGGCCGCCCGCGGTGCGCTGCCCGCGCTGCGCCGGCTGGCCGGGTCCGGCCGGGTGTGGGAACGGGCGGCGGCGGCCGAGGCGTTGTGGCGGATCGACGGGGATCCGGGGCCCGTACTTCCGGTGTTCCGGGCCGCCTGGTCGGAGAACCCGTACACCCGGGGCGCGATCGCCGGGTGTCTGGCCGCGATGGGCCCGGCGGGTGCCCCGCTGCGCGATCTGGTGGCGGCCGAACTCACCGGCGCCCGGCGGCACACGGCACGGCCGGGCGGGTACGGCAGCCACGACATCGCCCAGGACGAGCGGCTGCTCGCCGACTGCCGCCGGGCACTGGCCCAGCAGTCTCGGTGACCGGCGGCCGGGCCGCAGGGCACGGTCGCCGACGCCGACGCGCGTCGGCGTCAGCCGGTCATCCGGCCCCACTGCGGCCCGAGCCGTGCCCATTCCGCGTCCCAGCGGTCCATCCGCCGCCGCTCCAGCCGGCCGCGCGCCACCAGTCCGGCGACGAACGGGACGGCGGCCGCGCTCAGCCCGACCAGGCCGCCGATCAGCGCGGAGCGGAACTGGGCCTCGGAGGCGGTGGCGGGCCGGGAGACGAGGTGCCCCTGCGGGTCCGTCCAGACGGTGACCGGGGTGCCGACCTTGCTGCCGGCCGGGACTCGCGCCTGGCCGGTGTGCGCGGAGCCGTCGGCGACGGTCCAGCCCACGCGCGCCCAGACCCGTTCGCCGTTCGATGACTCGGAGGAGCCGGAGGAGCCGGACTTCGGGCCCGCCGTGCCCGGGGCCCTGTCCATGACATGGGCCACCACCGGGTGCCATTCGACGCGCTCGCGGGCCAGGCCGTCCTCGACCGACCGGGCCGCCGCGAGCCCGGCGAGCGCCCCGGCCAGCAGGGTGAGCAGCCAGGCGCCGAGCAGCACCCAGGCCTCCATCGTGTCGGCGCGACGCTTCAGCGGGTTGCGCCGCCAGCGCCACAGCCAGACCTTCGGACCACGGAACGCCTTCAAAGGCATCCTCCTCACGCGCGCACGGACAGCCCGGACCGCCCTCCCATACGGGAGCGGCCGCCCTGTTGCTCACGGCGAACTCCGAGTCGACGGTCGCACGACCGACCCCGCTCGCGCAGGCGTCTCCCGGAACGCGTTCCGCCGTCTTGTCCGGCCGGCCGACACGGCGGCTCCGACCTGCGCCGACGCCGGCCCTCGGGTGACTGTCAGTGGTGGGGTGCAGACTGGCCGATATCCGAGTGTCGGCTGTGACAGGCACTGAGACCAGGACTGTGACAAGGACGTCATGGAGGTGATCGGCATGACCGAGGTTCTGCTCGCCGTGGGGACCCGCAAGGGGCTCTTCCTCGGGAGGCGACGAGGTGGCGCCTGGGAGTTCGACGAGAGTCCCTACTTCAACGCGCAGGCGATCTATTCGGTCGCCATCGACACCCGGGGCGAGCGGCCCCGGCTCCTGGCGGGCGGCGACAGCGCGCACTGGGGGCCGTCGGTCTTCCACTCCGACGACCTGGGCCGCACCTGGACCGAACCGGCCCGGCCCGCCGTGAAGTTCCCCAAGGACACCGCTGCCTCGCTGGAGCGGGTCTGGCAGCTCCATCCGGCCGCCGCCGAGCCCGACGTGGTCTACGCGGGCACGGAACCGGCCGCGCTGTACCGGTCGGAGGACCGCGGGGAGAGTTTCGCTCTGGTCCGGCCGCTGTGGGAGCACCCGACGCGCGACAAGTGGGTGCCGGGCGGCGGCGGTGAGGGCCTGCACACCGTGGTCACGGACCGGCGCGACCCGAAGGCGGTGACGGTCGCCGTCTCGACGGCCGGCGTGTTCCGCACCGGCGACGGCGGCGTGAGCTGGACGCCGTCCAACTCCGGTGTCTCCGCGGTCTTCCTGCCGGACCCGGATCCGGAGTTCGGCCAGTGCGTGCACAAGATCGCGCAGGACGCGGGGGATCCGGACCGGCTGTATCTGCAGAACCACTGGGGGGTGTACCGGAGCGACGACGCAGGGGCGCACTGGACCGACATCGGCGAGGGGCTGCCGTCCACGTTCGGTTTCGCTGCGGCCGCCCATCCACGGCGCGGGGAGACGGCGTACGTCTTCCCGATCAACGCGGACGCCGACCGGGTGCCCGCCCAGCACCGGTGCCGGGTCTTCCGCACGGCCGACGCCGGCCGCACCTGGGAGCCGCTGTCGGCGGGGCTGCCGCCGGAGGACCACTACGGCACGGTGCTGCGCGACGCGCTCTGCACGGACGACGCGGATCCGGCCGGGGTGTACTTCGGCAACCGCAACGGCGAGGTGTTCGCCTCGGCCGACGACGGCGACAGCTGGCGGCAGTTGGCCTCCCATCTGCCGGACGTGCTGTGCGTGCGGGCGGCGGTCGTCGCCTGAGGCCGGGCCCCCGGAAGGGGGCCGTGCTCCAGTCGATCAGGCCGGTGGTGGGCAGTGGATTTCGAGGCGTCGAAGGAGGGCGGCGGTCTAGGCGCCGGGTGTTTCGCCGGAAAGCAGCTCCGCCACCTCTTTCTTGTGCTCGGCGAGGAAGAAGTGCCCTCCGGAGAACACCCGCAGCCGGAACGGGCCCGTCGTCCGCTCCTCCCAGTCCGCTGCCTCCTTGACGGTCGTCTTGGGGTCGTCGTCGCCGGTGAGCGCGGTGACGGGGCATGTCAGCGGCGGTCCCGGCCGGTAGCGGTAGGTCTCGGCGGCCCGGTAGTCGCCGCGGATCGCGGGCAGCACCATGCGCACCAGTTCCTCGTCGTCGAAGATGCGCGAGTCGGTGCCGGCCAGCCGGCGCACCTCCGCGATCACGCCCGCGTCGTCGAGGTGGTGCACCTTCTCGTCGTGGGGGTGCTGCGGCGCGCGGCGCCCCGATACGACGAGGTGCGCCACCTCCAGCGACCTGGCCTGGAGCTCGGTGGCGACCTCGAACGCCACGGAGGCGCCCATACTGTGCCCGAAGAGCACCAGCGGGCGGTCGCGCAGCGGGGCGACCAGGTCGGTGATGCGCCGGGCCAGGACGTGTATGTCGTCGATCAGGGGCTCGGTACGGCGGTCCTGGCGGCCGGGGTACTGCACCACCAGCACCTCGGCACGCGACGCCAGCGCGGTGGCGAGCGGCACGTACCAACTGGCGGCACCGCCGGCGTGCGGGAAGCACACCACGCGTGGCGCGGCACCTTGCGGCGCATCGTGGAAACGGCGCAACCAGAGATCAGTATCCGATACGAGGGGCATGCTGCCAGATTCAATCAGCGCCCGTCTGCGGAAGGCCAGTTGGCCCCTCTCCCTTCCGGCGGGTGCGGGTGCGGGGTTGGCTGTCCAGGAGGTCCCCGAAGCAGAGGTCGGGCCTCCCGACCAGATGCCGGCTCGGGAGGCGCGCGCAAGCAGATCAGTAGAGCCCTTCGACCGCGGTACTGGCGGTCTCCAGCGGGCGCACGTTGGCGACGCCGTCCGTGGGGAAGCGGTCGCCGGTGTCGTAGCGCACCGCCTCGTCGCGCTCCAGGACGTTGGGCAGGAACAGGTCCTCGTGGAGCACGGTCAGCCGGACCCGGCCCACCGAGCCGTACGGGACCGACGTCATCGGGTCGGCCTTGTCGACGACCGCCATCGTCACCTGCGGGAAGTTCGGCAGATACGGCATGAGTTCGCCGTCCCGCTCCACGGGCAGACCGGCCGCGTTACCGAAGGTGTTGCCGTAGCTCAGGCCGCAGATGCCGCCGTCCAGGGCGCCCACGATCTGCCGGTGGACGGAGGGGACCAGGTGGGTACCGCTCAGCCGGACGCCGCGCAGCGCCGCGACCCGCTCGGGGGCCCGCTTGATCAGCGCCACCATCAGCGCCGGGGTGGTGTTGACGTAGTCCACCTCGCGGGTCTCCAGCACGTCCAGGATCTGGTCGAGCAGATGCTCGGTGTAGTCCCGTGCGACGGGCATGCGCGCGGTGCGCAGCAGTCGCTTCACCCAACGGGGGTCCATGTCGATCGCGTACACGATTCCTTGGTGCAGGTCCCCGGCCTCCCAGACCCCGTTGCCGATCAGGTGCGGTCCGGTGGGCGTGGCCTGGAGCCAGGTGCGGTACGGCTCGAAGCCCTCGGTCGCGAACGACCAGCGGCGCCACACACCCCGCTGGACGATCATCTCCGGGGTGTAGAAGACCCGGCACGGCGCGCCCGTGGTGCCGCCCGACTCCCACACCCTGCCGGTGAGCGGGCGGTCCACGGCCAGCGGGACGAAGTCGCGCGGGTCGCGCGTGCGCAGCACGTCCAGGTCGAACGGCCCGAACGCGGTGAGCTCCGCGTGGCGCGTGATGTCCCGCGGGTCGAACGACAGCTCCTTCGCCCGCTCCAGCCAGTACCGGCTGCCGCTCTCCGGGTCGAAGTGACGCCGGACCACCCGCCGGGTCCACTCGTCGAGATCCGTGTCCAGCCAGCCGTCGACGAGCTTGTCGCAGTCGGCCGCGGACAGGCCCGAGCTCAGCACGGCGCGAGTCCTGTCTCGGGGTACTCGATGCCGAGCTCGAACACCGTGGAGACGACCTTCTCGATGTGCTCGGGCTGCTCGACGTGGACCACGGGGAAGGGTATGCGCAGCAGACCGGCGGGGATCGCCGGGCCGACCACCACACCGAGCTGGACGCCCAGTTCGTGCATGCCGTCGTACACGTACGGCAGGCTGATCGGGGTGGTGGGGTTGCGCTTGAACAGGTCCCGCACGTCCTCGCCGGAGGCCAGCTGCCGGGGATCGAGGCAGGACATCACCGGCAGCTGGGGGGCGCCGAAGTCGATGGCCTCGATGTGCGGCTCGACGAACTTCTGGAACGGGGCGCGCAGCGGGGTGTGCTGGGCGATGCCCCGGCCCGGCATCAGCGTCACCAGGCCCTCGGGCAGCGAGCCCGCCAGCGCGGCCATGGGCTCGTGCAGACCGCCCAGCATGTAGATGCGGAGCGCGCCGTCGGCGGTGTCGCCCATGTCACCGGCGACGTACACGCCCTCGGCGCCCCCGACGAACGCCTCGATGGTCTGCCCGGCCGGGACGGCCGCGATGGCGAGGGCGTGCGCCGGCTCCGACGGGTCCGGGTCGGGGCACAGACGGGTGCTGCGGAGCAGGCCGAACAGCTCCTGGCGGGTGAGGGCGCCGGCCAGGCAGCTGCTCGTCATGGCGCCCAGGCTCAGGCCGCCGAGCGCGGAGGGATGCACGCCCTGCTCGGCGAGGATGTCGTGCACGGCGAGGGCGAGCGCGGTCTCCCTGATGGAGCCGGCGCTCTGCCGCTCCTCCTGGGCCTCCGGCAGGTCCTCCTCCAGGATCTGACCGACGGTCAGGCCGGTCCACTCGGCGATCTGCTCGTACAGCCGCTGCATCACGGGGTACGCGCGGTGCAGCTCGATGCCGTGCGGTTCGGTGCCGACTCCTCCGCCGAGCAAGTAACCCAGTGCCATGGGAACCTCCATACATCGTGTGCCGGACCCGGCAGGTCCGGCTGTCCAAAGGGGGGAACTGCACCTCGACGGCGCACGGGGCGGTGTCGAGGGTGGATGGTGGTGCGCGGGGCCCGCCCGGGCGGGCCCCTTGCGTCAGAGGG
Source organism: Streptomyces sp. NPDC001980 (assembly GCF_040296885.1). Taxonomy (NCBI): domain Bacteria; kingdom Bacillati; phylum Actinomycetota; class Actinomycetes; order Kitasatosporales; family Streptomycetaceae; genus Streptomyces; species Streptomyces sp. NPDC001980. The sequence continues at coordinate 239,258 of NZ_JBEOYD010000014.1, forward strand.
TCGCCAGCCAGTCCTTGACGGCCTGCGTGGTCGTCTCCAGGTGGTCTTCCATGACCGTGAAGTGGTCGCCGGGGATGTCCAGCACCTCGGTGGCGGGCCACACGGCGCGCCACTCCTCGCTCGACGGGTCGTCCGTCATGCCCTGCAGGGGAACGGTGGCCCGCAGCAGCAGCGTCGGCGTCTCCACGGCCCGCGGCTCCCAGAACTCGTACATGCCGCAGTACCAGCCCATGGCCGTGAGGCGGGTGCCGTCCAGGCTGACGAACCGCTCCTCGCGCTCGAACATGCCCTTGAGCAGCTGGTCCTGGACCCGGTTGATGTGCGGGCTGGTCATCGGATAGCCGTCGATGACCACGACTCCGGCGGGGGCGACGCCGCGCCGGCTCATCCGCTCGCCGGTCGCGTGCGCGAGCACGCCTCCGGAGGAGGAGCCGAGCAGGACGAACGGGTCGTCACCGACCAGCTCCGCGATCATGTCGCAGTACACGTCGGCCAGCGCCTCCGCGTCCGCGGCGAGCGGCTCGTCGTTCTGGAAGCCGGGGACGTCGAGCGCGGCGACGTCGTACTCGTCGCCGAAGAACGAGGCGAACCGGACGAACTGGTGGGCGCCGCCGAGGGCGACGAAGGCGGAGAGGCAGATGATCCTCGGCCGCTTGGCGCCGGTGGCCAGCCGCAGCGGTCCCGGTATGCCCTCGCGACCCTCCGTCGCCGTGAACATGGGCCGCAGCTGGGCGGCCTGGTGCAGCATCTTGACGCCCGTCTTCAACTGGCCCCGCTCGGCGGCGTACCGGAAGAGCTCACCGGCCGCGTCCAGCGGTCCGGCGCGGCGGGACGAGACCGTCGGCGACGCCGGTTCTGCCGCGGGCGCGGCGAGCAGCGCGGTGCGCAGGAACCGTGCGAACTCCCGGGGGGTGGAGCAGTCGAAGGCGACGGTGGGGCGCAGCCGCAGCCCGGTGACCGCTGTCAGCCGGTTGCGCAGTTCGACGGCGGTGAGCGAGTCCAGGCCCAGCGCGAGAAAGGCCGCGGTCTCGTCGATGTCGTCGGCCGAGGCGTGGCCGAGCACGGTCGCGAGGTGCCCCCGCACGATCTCGCCGAGCAGCGCGTAGCCGCCCTCCTCGTCCAGACCGGCGAGGGTGCTCCGCAGCTCGTCGGCGCTCCGCCGCTCGGGGCCGGCGCCGGAACGCCGGGCCGGGGTGCGCACGAGGTCCCGGAGCAGGACCGGGGCCTCCTCGGGTGCGGTGTCCAGCGTGACGGCCGCCAGCGTCACCGGGGCCAGCGCGGGCGCGTCCGTGCCGCGCGCCAGGTCCATGATCGCCAGCCCCTGCTTGGTGTCGAACGGCACCACTCCCCCGCGTGAGATCCGGGCCACGTCGGCCTCGTCGAGGTTCTGGGTGAGCCCGCTGCTGTGCTCCCACAGGCCCCAGGCGAGGGACTGGGCGGGCAGGCCCTGGGCGCGCCGGTGGTGTGCCAGGGCGTCGAGGAAGGCGTTGGCGGCCGCGTAGTTGCCCTGGCCGGGGGCGCCCAGGACGCCAGCGACCGAGGAGAAGAGGACGAACTCGCGCAGCCCGAGGCCGCGCGTCAGCTCATGCAGGTTGAGCGCCGCGTCGACCTTGGGCCGCAGCGCGGTGTCGACCTGCGCGGGGGTGAGCGAGGCGAGGACGCCGTCGGCGAGCACGGCCGCGGTGTGCACGACCGCGGTCAGCGGCGACTGCTCCGGTACGGAAGCCAGCAGCGCGGCCACGGCGTCCCGGTCGGCCATGTCGCAGGCGGCGCCGACGATCTCGGTGTCGAGGTCTGCGCCCAGCCGCTGGAGCTCCGCCGCGCCGGGGCCCCGCCGACTGGCCAGGACGATCCGGCGGACGCCGTGCTCGGTGGCGAGGTGGCGCACCACCAGGCCGGCCAGGCCGTCGGCGCTGCCGGTGACGAGAACGGTGCCGTCCCGGTCGAGTTCCCGTTCGGTGCTCTCGTGGGTGGACCGGTGCAGCCGGGGCACGCGCAGCTCTCCGCCGCGCAGCGCCAGTTGGGGTTCGTCGCAGGAGAGCGCGGCGTCCAGCAGGTGCTCGCTCTCCTCGTCGGTGTCGACGACGACGAAGACGCCGGGGTTCTCCGACTGGGCGGACCTGAGCAGCCCCCACACGGGGGAGCCGGCCAGGTCGGTCACGTCCTCGTCGGCCGCGGTGGCCACCGCGCCCCGGGTGACGACGACCAGGCGGGCGCCGTCGGCGTGTTCGGCGGCCAGCCACTCCTGCAGCCGGCCCAGCATCCGGCCGGTGGTCTCGTGGGCCGCCGCCGCGGTCGGCGGGCCCGGTTCGACGCGCAGCACGGTGTCGGTGCGCTCCACGGCCTGCGGCAGCGGGCGGGTCACCCAGGACACCTGGTACAGCGAGTCGTGGCGGACCAGGCCGGTGAGGCGGCGCAGCGCGAGGGAGTCCACCGTGAGCACGGGCCGGCCCTCGCGGTCTGTCGCGCGGACGGACACCTCGTTCTCGCCCCGCACCGTGGTCTCGACGCGGAGGTCACCGCCGGCCTCGCCGTGTACGGCGACACCGCCGAAGGAGAACGGCAGGACGGGTCCGCCCCCGTCCCCGTCGCGGGACAGGCCGACGGTCTGCAGCACCGCGTCGAGGAGCGCCGGGTGGACGCCGAACCGCCGCAGTCCGGACCGCTGCTGCTCGGGCAGCGCCACCTCGGCGTAGATCCGGCCGTCCAGGCGCCAGGCGGCGGTCATCCCCTGGAACGCGGGGCCGTACTCGATGCCGCCCTCGGCGAACCTGCCGTAGAGGTCGTCGATGTCCACCGGTTCGGCGCCGGCCGGCGGCCACTGGGCGCCGTCCTGGTCGGCGGCCGTGTCCTCGGCCCCGCCGGGTGCCAGCCATCCGGTGGCGTGCCGGGTCCAGGGTTCCGCGCCGGACGTGGCGTGGACGGCGAACGGGCGCCGCCCCGCCGTGTCGGGGCCCTCCACGGACAGCTGGACGGTCAGCGTCTCGGCGGGGTCGAGGAGCAGCGGGGTCTCGACGGTCAGCTCTTCGAGCAGGCCGCAGCCCAGGTCCCGGCCGGCGTGCAACACCGTCTCCACCAGGGCCGCGCCGGGCAGCACCACGGTGCCTCCGACGGCGTGGTCGGCCAGCCACGGGTGGGTGCGCAGCGACAGGCGGCCGGTGTGCAGCAGGGCGCCGCTGTCGGCGACGGGCTGCGGCCGTCCGATCAGCGGGTGGCCGTCGGCCGCGCCGCCGAGGTGCTCGATGGCCGGGTCCAGCCAGTACCGCTTGTGCTGGAAGGCGTAGGTGGGCAGTTCGACCAGCTGGGCGGCGGGGAAGGCCGCGCTCCAGTCGACGGGCACGCCGGTCACATGGAGTTCGGCGAGGGAGAGCAGGAACCGGTCCCAGCCGCCCGCGTTGCGCCGCAGCGTGCCGACCACGGTCCCGCCGACCGTCTCCTCGATCGCCGCGGTCAGCACCGGATGCGGGCTGACTTCCACGAACACGCCGTGACCCGCGGCGCCGAGCGCGCGCACCGCGGTCTCCAGCTCCACGGTCTGCCGCAGGTTGCGGTACCAGTACTCGGCGTCGAGGGCCGCGGTGTCCAGCAGACCGCCGGTCACCGTCGAGTAGAAGGGGACCTCGGCGCTGTGCGGCGACACACCTTCGAGCACGTGCAGGATCTCCTCACGGATCTCCTCCACCTGTGCCGAATGCGACGCGTAGTCCACGGGCACCCGCTTCGCCCGCTCCACCGACGCCAGCACCGTCTCGAGACCGGCCGGGTCACCGGAGACCACCACCGAGGACGGCCCGTTGACCGCAGCGACGGACACGCCGTCGGGCAGCAGCCCGCGGACCTGGTCCACCGGCAACGGCACCGACACCATGCCGCCCCGGCCCGCCAACGCCGTGATCGCCTTCGACCGCAGTACGACGACCCGCGCACCGTCCTCCAACGACAACGCACCCGCCACCACCGCAGCAGCGATCTCACCCTGCGAATGACCCACCACCGCAGCCGGCCGCACCCCCACCGACTGCCACAACGCAGCCAGCGACACCATCACCGCCCACAACACCGGCTGCACACGGTCCACTCGGTCGAAGTCACCGGACCGCACGACGTCCGTCAACCGCCAGTCGACGAACGGCGCCAACGCCCGCTCACACTCCCCGAACCGCTCCGCGAACACCGGCGACGACTCCAGCAGCTCCACCGCCATCCCCGCCCACTGGGCGCCCTGGCCGGGGAAGACGAAGACCCTCTTCCCGGCGGGTGCCGTGGTGCCGCGGACGGTGTGGTCGGAGATCTCGCCGCGGGCCAGCAGGTCCAGCTCGTGGCCGAGGGTGCCGCGGTCGGCGCCGACGACGACCGCGCGGTGCGGCAGCGCGGCCCTGGAGGTCACGGTCGAGAACCCGATGTCGGCCGGCAGGAGGCCGGGCCGGGCCGCCAGGTGGGTCCGCAGCCGGTCGGCCTGGTCGCGCAGGGCGTCGGCCGTCCGCCCGGACAGCAGCCAGGGAACCGCCGTGACGGGCGCGGGCGCCGCTGCGGCGGGCTCGTCGTCGGCCTCGGGGGCCTGCTCCAGAACGAGGTGCGCGTTGGTGCCGCTCACTCCGAAGGACGAGACGCCGGCGCGCCGGGGGTGCCCGTACTCGGGCCAGTCGAGCGCCTCGGAGAGCAGCCGGACGTCGCCCTCCGACCAGTCGATGTGGGTCGACGGCGCGTCCACGTGCAGGGTCCTGGGCAGCACACCGTGCCGCATCGCCTGCACCATCTTGATCACACCGGCCACACCGGCAGCCG